>JANMQB010000230.1:0-2224 GCA_031370155.1 Hyphomicrobiales bacterium
GACAGCACCGGCCCGAATATCTCCTCCTTGTAGATGCGCATGTCACGGGTGACATGATCGAACAGCGAGCCGCCGAGGAAATAGCCGTTCTCGTAGCCCTGCATCTTGAAGCCGCGGCCGTCGACCTTGAGCGCCGCGCCCTCCTTGATGCCGATATCGATATAGCCCTTGACCTTGTCGAGATGGGCCTTGGTGACGAGCGGCCCGTAGTCGGCCTCGCGGTCGGTCGAAAGCCCCACCTTGAGCTTCTCGACACGCGGGATGAGCTTCTCGACCAGGGCATCGGCCGTCGCCTCGCCCACCGGCACCGCCACCGAGATCGCCATGCAGCGCTCGCCGGCCGAGCCGTAACCCGCCCCGATCAGGGCATCGACGGCCCTGTCCATGTCGGCATCGGGCATCACCACCATGTGGTTCTTGGCGCCGCCAAAACATTGGGCGCGCTTGCCGTGGGCGGTGGCGCGCGAATAGACATATTGCGCAATGGGCGTCGAGCCGACAAAGCCCACCGCCGCGATGCCGGGATCGTCGAGGATGGCATCGACTGCTTCCTTGTCGCCGTTGACGACATTCAAGATGCCGGGCGGCAGGCCGGCTTCGAGGAACAGTTCGGCAAGCCGCATCGGGCAGGACGGATCGCGCTCCGAGGGCTTGAGGATGAAGGCGTTGCCGCAGGCGATGGCTGGCGCGCATTTCCACAACGGGATCATCGCCGGGAAATTGAAAGGTGTTATGCCGGCGGCCACGCCCACCGGCTGGCGCATCGAATACATGTCGATGCCGGGGCCGGCGCCATCAGTGTAATCGCCCTTGAGGAGATGTGGAATGCCGACCGCGAATTCCGCCACCTCGACGCCGCGCTGCAAGTCGCCGAGCGCGTCGGGAATGGTCTTGCCGTGCTCCATGGAGATGAGAGTAGCGATTTCCTCCGCATGGGTGCGGGCCAGCTCAAGGAACTTCATCATGACCCGGGCCCGCACCTGCGGGTTCTTCGCCGCCCAGGCGGGCTGGGCCTGCGTGGCGTTCTCGACGGCCGCGCCCAGTTCCACCCGGCTGGCCAGCGCCACCTTCGCCGCGACCTCGCCGGTGTTGGGATTGAAGATATCGGCGAAGCGCCCCGAAGTTCCCTTCACATGCTTGCCGCCGATGAAATGTCCGATTTCCTTGACCATGTCCGCACCGCCGCCCCCGCCCTGGGGCGGCGCTCCCAGTTTTGCAATGAATGTGCGGGGCAAACTAATGACCGGCTGCCATGCCCGCAAGTGATTGAGCCATTTCTAGCACACGGCGATCATTTTCCACGTCATCTTGTTTTTGCTGCATCGCAGCATGATCTTTATATCCGGCTTGTTGGATATTGATCCGCCAGGCGCGCGGCGTTAGGAGTGGGCTTCATTGTCGGAGCGGAAAAGCCGATGCCGATTTCACGCCGCGGGTTCCTCACGTCCATGCTCGCCTCGGGGCTTCTCCCGGGCCGCCAGGCGCTTGCGCTTTCGGGCGAGCCCTTTCCGGTCCGCGATTCCGACCCGAAGGCGATCCCCTACAAGTTCCGGCGGCGCGAGGTGGACTATGAGACGCGGGAGCCCGCGGGGACCATCGTCATCGATCCGCGGCGGCGCTTTCTCCACCACGTGCTGGGCAACGGCAGGGCGATGCGCTACGGCGTCGCCGTGGGCAAGTCGAGCAAGGCGTGGTCGGGCGAGGCGGTGATCAAGCGCATGGCGAAATGGCCGGTATGGGTGCCGACGCCGGAGCACCTTCAGGCAATTCCCTCACTCGCCAAACACATCAATGGCATGCCCGGAGGCCCCGACAATCCGATGGGCGCGCGCGCCATGTATCTCTATCAGGGCGGCGTCGACACGATCAACCGCATCCATGGCGCGGCCAAGACGACCGAAGTCGGGCGCAAAGTCACGGCGGGGTGCATCGGCTTGCTTAACGTCGACGTGATTCACCTCTATGACCGGGTGGAGATCGGGACCCGGGTCGTGATGCTGCGTTAGGACGGCGGCGCGGTCCGGATCGGCGGAATCGCGCGGAAACTTCCGCCCATTTTTCCGATAGACCGTCTTTCAATCCCGCTCTAGGGTCTGTTGAGATTCATCTTGAATTGATGACGGCTGAGCAGAGGTGGATCATTGCGGAGAAGCATTGATCGGTTTTGTCGCTGCGCATGGCGATACGTTTGAACTCCTTGAGTTTGCAGAAGAAGTTTTCGATG
>JANMQB010000231.1:0-2984 GCA_031370155.1 Hyphomicrobiales bacterium
CGCCTTGCGGCACTTGATGTCGAAGAATTTCTCGGCACCGAGGTCGGCCCCGAAGCCCGCTTCCGTCACCACATAGTCGGCGAGCTTCAAGGCCGTCTGGGTGGCCATCACCGAATTGCAGCCATGCGCGATGTTGGCGAAGGGGCCGCCATGCACGAAGGCCGGGTTGTTTTCCAGCGTCTGCACCAGGTTGGGCATCAACGCGTCTTTCAGCAGCACCACCATGGCGCCCGGGGCTTTCAGGTCCTTGGCGAGAACCGGCGACTTGTCTTTCTTGTAGGCGACGACGATCTGACCGATGCGGCGTTCGAGATCGGCAATGGACGTCGACAGGCAAAGGATGGCCATGATCTCGGAGGCCACCGTGATGTCAAAGCCGGCTTCGCGCGGATAGCCGTTGGCGACACCGCCCAGCGAGCAGACGATGTCGCGCAGCGCCCGGTCGTTCATGTCCACGACCCGGCGCCAGGCGACGCGGCGGGTGTCGATGCCGATCTCGTTGCCCCAGTAGATGTGGTTGTCGATCATCGCCGACAGCAGGTTGTGGGCCGAGGTGATGGCGTGAAAGTCGCCGGTGAAGTGCAGGTTGATGTCTTCCATCGGCACGATCTGGGCATAGCCGCCGCCTGCCGCACCACCCTTCATGCCGAAGCAGGGACCCAGCGAAGGCTCGCGCAGCGCGATCATGGCGTGTTTGCCGATACGGTTGAGGCCGTCGCCCAGGCCCACGGTGGTGGTCGTCTTGCCTTCGCCCGCCGGCGTCGGGTTGATGGCGGTGACGAGAATGAGCTTGCCATCTTTTTTCTTGGCCAGGCCGTCGATGTAATCGAGACTCACCTTCGCCTTGGTGTGGCCATAGGGAATGAGATCCTTCTCGGGGATGCCGAGAGCTTTGCCCACCTCCATGATCGGTTTCATTTTTGCTTCGCGGGCGATCTCGATGTCGCTCTTGACCGTGGCCATTCGGAATGCTCCTTGGAAAGGCGGCTTGTGGGTGAGGCGGCGCGTACCATAACCATCCCGATTGGCAAGTGTGCGTTTCAACCGGCAATATCGGTCGGTTTTCGACGCCCAATTTCAATCAATCCGGACCAATTGTAGCCATCATTTGCCGAAGCGCCGGAAAAAGGCAATAAGCAAAGCAGCTCATCCCCCATCGAGGACTTCCGGATTGCGCGATTTCCAAACTCCCGGCCGCGGGGCGGCCTATGGCGCGGGCGGCATGGCGGCAACCTCGGCGCCACCCGCAACACTTGCCGCAATCGACGTGCTGCGCCGCGGCGGCAATGCCGTCGATGCGGCGGTGACCGCCTCCGCCGTGCTTTGTGTGGTCGAGCCACACATGACCGGGATCGGCGGCGATTGCTTCGCGCTGATCGGCAAACCGGACGGCACCGTCATCGGGCTCAACGGCTCGGGCCGCGCCGCCATGGCGGCCGATGCCGCTTGGCTGAAATCATCGGGGCTCACGGAAATCCCCAGACGTAGTGTGCATTCGGTGACCGTGCCCGGCGCCATCGATGCCTGGGACCGTCTGCTCAAGGCCTATGGCACCATGAGTTTGGGCGAAGCCCTCGGCCCCGCCATCGCCATGGCCGAGGCGGGAGTGCCAGTCACACCGCGGGTCGCCGCCGACTGGCCGGAGAATGAGGGCGATCTCGCCGCCGACGAAGGTGGGCGTGAGCATTATCTGAAGGACGGCCGCGCGCCGCACCTAGGCGAGATCATGCGTTATCCGGCACTCGCCCGCACCTTGCGTCTGATCGCTGCCAAGGGCCGCGATGTCTTCTATGAAGGCGAGATTGCCGAAGAGATTGTCGCCCATCTGGCCCGGCGCGGATCGCTTCTCACGCTTGCGGATTTCGCCCGCATCCAGGCTGATTGGGTCGAACCCATCGCCACGGTTTTCGCAGGCCACGAGGTGCTGGAGATTCCGCCCAGCGGCCAGGGCCTGACCGCCTTGATCGCCCTCAATATCCTCGGCCATTTCGGCCTCAGGAACCACGATCCGGCAAGCCCCGAACGCCATCATCTCGAGATCGAGGCCTTGAAACTTGCCTGGGAATTGCGCAACCGCCACATCGGCGACCCGGATTTCTCCGAGATACCCGTCGACCATCTGCTCGATCCGGCACTGGCCGCGCGGCTGGCGGCGCTGATCGACATGAAGCGGGCGCTCGATATCCCGACCGCGCTGCCGCAATCCGATACGGTCTATCTCACGGTGGTGGACGGCGACCGGCTCGCCGTCTCCTTCATCAACTCGGTCTATGACGGCTTCGGTTCGGCCATCGTGACGCCGAAGAGCGGCATCGCGCTGCACAACCGCGGCGCCTGTTTCGTCACCCGCCCCGGTCACCCCAACTGCATCGGCCCGGGCAAGCGGCCGCTGCACACCATCATCCCGGCCATGGTCCGGCGGCACGGCCACATCGAAATGGCCTACGGCGTCATGGGCGGTGACTATCAGCCGATGGGTCATGTGACCGTGGCGGCGAACCGCTATGTCTATGGCATGGACCCGCAGGCAGCGCTCGACTGGCCGCGCTACGTTCCCAGGGCTGGGACCGTGGAAGTCGAATCCGGCGTGCCGGACCGGGTTAAAACCGCCCTTGCCGCCATGGGCCACAGGATCGTGGCGAGCCCCGAACCCCTGGGCGGCGGCCAGGCCATTGCCATCGATCGTGACCGGGGCATGCTGATCGGCGGCTCCGACTGCCGCAAGGACGGTCTGGCGCTCGGCTACTGAAGCCATGGCGCGCTTGTCCTACGAAGTCGAATCACTTTGCCGAAAGGAAATCGCGCCAGCTTATCGCCAAAGTGAGCGCACGTTGGCGGAACATGCTCTAGGGTCTGTTGAGATTCATCTTGAATTGATGACGGCTGAGCAGAGGTGGATCATTGCGGAGAAGCATTGATCGGTTTTGTCGCTGCGCATGGCGATACGTTTGAACTCCTTGAGTTTGCAGAAGAAGTTTTCGATG
>JANMQB010000282.1:0-4755 GCA_031370155.1 Hyphomicrobiales bacterium
AGCTTCCAAAAACAGACGGTTGTCGCCACCACTGCGTCCAGGATCAGACGGCTTTCCAAGACAATGCGGTGCCATCACTGCCCATTGGGCATCAGTCAAACAAAAGCGGTTCATGGCAAACTCCTTTGGGAGTTTGAATCACTCTTCAACTGATTTGGGAATCCTGAATCTCAACAGACCCTAGCAAACTTAAGGATTTGTTTTTCGCTCTTCTTTACCATTGCCCCTTAGCAATTGAAGTCCGCGCGATCGGTGTCCGCCGGCCGATCCGAAACCTTTTCTGGAGGCCACTTGAGCGAACCGCAACCGGCAACGCCGTTTTCCTTCAGCGAGCCCACATCTGCGGCAGCCGAGGCGGTCTCATCGCCGGTCGACAAACTGAACCGGGTCAAGGATTTGGACGAAATTGTCCGCATCCGCCGGGCGCTCGAGGCGGCCAATGAGGCGGCCTATCACTGGATCGTCGAAAGCGACGAGATCGTCTGGAGCGGCAATGCCGCCGAGGTCCTGGGTTGCCCGTCCGGCGTGATCGCCACCGGCCGCGCCTATGCCGCTTATCTCGATGCCGACAACTTCGTCAGCCGCTACGATACCGTCATGCGCGCCACGGCAACTGACGAAGGCGGCGGCGTGCCGTTCCAGATTGAATATCTGTTCCGTCCCGATGGCCGCCAGGCCCGCCGCGCTATCTGGGTCGAGGATCACGGCCGCTGGTACGCCGACCCAAACGGCCGTCCGGCGGAGGTTTTCGGCACCGTGCGGCGGATCGACGACCGCCACCGGCGCGACCAGCACTTAAGCTTCCTCGGCAATTGCGATCCCCTGACCGGCATGATGAACCGCGGCCGCATGGGCGAGGCACTGGGCGAGGCCATATCGGTGGCCCAGCACGAAGCCTCGTCCTGCGCCTTTCTCATTGCCGCCATCAACAACCTGCCGGTGGTCAACGAGGCCTACGGCTTTGAAGTGGCCGACGACGTTGTCGCTGCAACCGCCCGCAGGCTGCGTCAGGTGGTCCGCACCGGCGATGCCATCGCCCGCTATTCCGGCAGCAAGTTCGGCATTATCCTCAACAAGTGCGACGCGGATGAACTGCAGATCGCCGCCGAACGTTTCCTCAGCGTCGCCCGCGAGAGCGTCATCGAGACCGAGCGCGGCCCCGTCTGGGCCATGCTGTCGATCGGCGCGCTGGTGCTGCCCAAGCATGCAACCGATGTCAACACCGCCATGGCTCGCGCCGAAGAGGCGCTCACCGAAGCGCGCCACATGCCCTCGGACGGCTGCGTTATCTACAGGCCGTCGGAACAACGCATGTCCGAAAGAAGCCTGAATGCGCGCCGCGCCACGGAAATCGTCCGCTGCCTCAAGGACGACCGCTTCAGCCTCGCCTATCAGCCGATCGTCGATGCCAAGACCGGCATTCCCGTCATGCACGAAGCGCTGCTGCGCATGGTGGATGTAGGCGGCGTGCTGATCGAGGCGCGCCATCTCATACCGGTTGCCGAAAAGCTCGGGCTCGTCCGTCTCATCGACCGCGCCGTGGTGCAGATGTCGCTGGCGGCGCTCAACAAATATCCGGACGCGCGCATCTCGCTCAACGTCTCAGGCACCACCGCCACCGACCCGCGCTGGTTCCGCCAGCTCATCGACATGATGTCGCCGAACCGCATCGTCACCGGCAGGCTCATTGTCGAGATCACCGAGACCATTGCTCTCGGCGAGCTCAGCGAAACGGCGCGCTTCGTCGAGCAGCTCCGCGATCTCGGGTGTTCCGTGGCGATCGACGATTTCGGCGCGGGCTTCACTTCGTTCCGCAATCTGCGGGCCCTGCCGGTCGACATTCTGAAGCTCGACGGATCCTTCTGCCAGGGCCTCAAGGACAATGACGACAACCAGTATTTCGTCCGCTCACTCATCGATCTCGCCCACAAGTTCGGTCTGAAGTCGGTGGCCGAATGGGTCGAGACCGAGGAGGATGCGGAGCTGCTGCGGCAATGGGGTGTCGATTACATGCAAGGCAACCATTTCGGCGCTGCGCTTGTTGATCCTCCCTGGCAGGCGAAGACCGATTCGTCACGCTTCGATGCCATTCAATCCCGGCCGGCGCTGCCAGCCTTGTCCGAGATCACGCCCCATGCCGCCGAGCCGGAAGCGGGTCATCCCGCGCCCGCCTCCAGCGATGCTTTCGCCTTCGTAGAGTTCGAGGCGGTGCCGGAGGTGGAACCGGCGCAGGCGGACGATGGCGAATTCGACATATCGCGGCTGCGCCAGGCGATCAATGTTCTCGACCGCGCCTTCCGCAGGCCGCAAGCCCCGGCAGAGATCGTCGGCGCCGAGCCGAGCTATGCCGATTTGGTGACAACGCCTGCGGTTCAGGGTGCGCTCTGACGCCTTATTTGCCGGCGATTGAGTCGAGCTTCTGCTGCATTGCCGACAGCTGCTCCTTGAGCGCCTGCAGATCATCCTTGCCGGGTGCTGGCGGCTGCGGCTTTGCGTGCGGCGCACTTCCCGGCTGACCCACGGCCATGGCGGCAAAGGGATTGAACAGGCGCATGGCATCGTTGAACATCGCCATGTTGCGCTTGGCGTGTTCCTCCATCGCCTTGAACGGATCGGCGCCCCAGGATTCGAGCAACTGCTGGCGAAATTTTCCTTGTTCCTTGGACAGGTTTTCCAGCGAGAATTCCAGATAGCTGGGAACGAAGGCCTCCATCGAGTCGCCATAGAAGCGGATCAATTGGCGCAGGAAATTGATCGGCAGCAGAGTGGTGCCCTTGTTCTCCTCCTCGAAGATGATCTGGGTCAAAACCGAGCGGGTGATCTCCTCGCCGGTCTTGGCGTCATAGACCACGAAATCGGTGCCCGACTTGACCATGGTGGCGAGATCGTCGAGCGTCACATAGGTGCTGGTCGCGGTATTGTAGAGCCGGCGGTTGGCGTATTTCTTGATCACCACCGCGCTTTGCGGTGCGGCTTTTTCCTCACTCAACGCGCTCACTCCTCCCGCAGGGGTTCGATCCGGATTGCGATGCAAAAATCTGCTCCCCGCACTGCACAATTGCAAGCGCAAAAATCTCCCGCAATTTTTAACGACGCTATGTCGCATTGCACAAAAGATGCTATGGGAGGGGCAGGTCAGCCAATCAAGCGGAGGTCGTCAGATGGCCGGAACGGATGTCGTCATTGTTGCAGCGGCGCGCACGCCGGTGGGGTCTTTCAACGGTACGCTGTCGGGTGTAGCGGCGTCCTATCTGGGCACGGTGGCGCTCAAGGCGGCCATGCAGCGCGCCAAAATCGAGGCCAAGGACGTGGATGAAGTGATCCTCGGCCAGGTTCTGGCAGCGGGCCAGGGCCAGAATCCGGCCCGCCAGGCGGCGGTCAATGCCAGCATATCGGTTGAAAGCCCGGCCTGGGGCATTAACCAGCTCTGCGGCTCGGGACTGCGCGCCGTGGCGCTGGGCATGCAGCAGATCGTCAATGGCGATGCCAGGCTCGTGGCGGCGGGCGGCCAGGAATCGATGAGCCAGGCGCCGCATGTGGCGCATCTGCGCGACGGCGTGAAGATGGGCGACTGGACCATGGTCGACACCATGATCAAGGATGGGCTGTGGGATGCCTTCAACGGCTATCACATGGGAAATACCGCCGAGAACGTGGCGCGCCAGTGGCAGATCACCCGCGACACGCAGGATGCCTTCGCGGTGGCCTCGCAGAACAAGGCCGAAAAGGCGCAAGGCACCGGCAGGTTCAAGGATGAGATCGCGCCGGTGACGATTGCGACGCGCAAGGGCGATCAAGTGGTGTCCGAGGACGAATATATCAAGAAGGGTGTGACCCTTGAGCAGGTCGCCAAGCTGAAGCCCGCCTTCGCCAAGGACGGCACGGTGACCGCCGCCAATGCCTCCGGCATCAACGACGGCGCCGCCGCGGTGATCCTGATGAGTGCCAAGGAAGCCGAGAAGCGCGGCCTGACGCCGCTTGCCCGCATCGCCTCATGGGCGAGCGTCGGCGTCGATCCAGCCATCATGGGCTCGGGCCCGATCCCGGCCTCGCGGGCGGCGCTGCAGAAGGCCGGCTGGAAGATCGAAGACCTCGATCTCGTCGAGGCCAATGAGGCCTTTGCCGCCCAGGCCTGCGCGGTCCACACGGACATGGGCTGGAACCCCGACATCGTCAACGTCAACGGCGGCGCCATCGCCATCGGCCATCCGATCGGCGCCTCCGGTGCCCGCGTGTTGACCACGCTGCTTCATGAAATGCAGAAGCGCAAGTCGAAGAAGGGACTCGCCACCCTGTGCATCGGCGGCGGCATGGGCATCGCCATGTGCGTCGAACGCTGAGAGGAAGTCGGCCCAGTAAACTCCGTCAGGTTGGTCACAATCAAAAGATGGCTAGGTATTCGGAAGACATCGACTATCTCGTCGCAGCTATTATCTATCTTGGAGCGCAAGAGTATTTTTGGGCACGAACACCAAAACACATGGCGTCAGAACTCTCCCTTGATGAAGGCAAATTGCAGCGGGTTTTCGATGGCTATCCCGGTATCTTTCGAAAGTCAGCAATGCCTTCAAAAAATGGGCAGCACTTTTACTCTCTTCAAGCAAGGTATGCCCAGCGCGAAGGCGTCGACACACAGGAGCCGGAACAGATTTCATACATCGCTCCGCTGGATGGAGATCGTATTAAGCTTCTTGTAGACTTTGTTAGAATGTCCGCCTCTGATGAGGTTGAAAGCAGAAGACGATTGTGGGTCGT
>JANMQB010000306.1:0-1875 GCA_031370155.1 Hyphomicrobiales bacterium
GCAGCGCGAGGACCATAATGTCGTGGTGGAGCAGCTCTGCCAATTTCTGGGCGTGCCCCATGCCGAAGTGGCGCTCGGTCCCGAAACCCCGGCATGACCGGCGAGGTCTCGTTCTATGTTCTGGCGGCGCTCGCCGCCTTCACCGTCGGCCTGTCCAAGGGCGGCCTGCCGATGGTCGGCATGCTCGGCGTGCCGCTCATGGCATTGAGCATTTCGCCGGTCGTCGCCGCGGCACTGTTGCTGCCCATCTACGTCCTCAGCGACGCCTTCGGCCTCTATGTCTATCGCCACGCCTTCGACCAGCGCAATCTGGCGATCCTCATTCCGGCAACGACGCTCGGTATCGGCATCGGCTGGGCCACCGCCTCGATCACCAGCGAGCGTCTGGTGACGCTGATCGTCGGCGTGATCGGCCTTTCCTATTGCATCAATGCGCTGGTCAAGCGCGGCGGCGGCGAAACCAAGCCCGCCGACATTCCGCGCGGGGTTTTCTGGGGAACCATTACCGGATTCACCAGCTTCGTCTCGCACTCGGGCGCGCCCCCCTATCAGATGTATGTGTTGCCGCAGCGCCTCGACAAGATGACTTTCGCCGGTACTTCGACCATTCTCTTTGCCGTGGTCAATGCCGTGAAACTCGTTCCCTACTGGGCGCTCGGCCAGTTCACCGCCGGCAATCTCAAGGTCGCGGCACTGCTGGCGCCGGTGGCGGTCGCCGGAACCTTCCTTGGCTTCCGGCTGGTGAAGATCATTCCGGAAAAGGCCTTCTTCCGCTTCGTCGAGGTTGCGCTGGCCGTGGTTTCCGTCAAACTCATCGCCGATGCAATGTTCAAGGCCTGACAGGATGAAACTCGCATTCCACACCCTCGACGTCTTCACCGCCCGCCGCTTCGGCGGCAATCCGCTGGCGGTGGTGCTCGAGGCGGATCGTCTGTCCACGGAGCAGATGCAGACCGTCGCCCGCGAGTTCAACCTTTCGGAAACAATCTTCGTGATGAAGCCGGACAATCCCGCCAACACCGCCAAGGTGCGCATCTTCCTGCCGGGGGCCGAAATCCCCTTTGCCGGCCACCCGACGGTGGGCTGCGCCATTCTGCTGGCGGAGCAAAAATTCAAGCCGGGCTGCAGCTTCGAGACCGAAATCCGGCTGGAGGAAAAGGCCGGTCTGGTTCCGGTGAAGGTCTCGCGCATCGGCGACATTCCGCGCGCCATGCTCACCGCACCGGTAATTCCCTTCGCGGTCGATGCGCCGCCGCCATCGCGTGACGAGGCGGCCTTGGCCCTGTCGCTCGATCCCGCCGATATCGGCTTCGACGGCCATGGCATCGGCGTCTATCAAGGCGGCCCGCGCTTCTTCTATGTGCCGGTCAAGTCGCGCAGTGCTCTGGCAGGTTCGCGGATCGTCGATCCGCATTGGACGGCCATGACGCAAAGCCGTGGCGCCGACATGGCCTATCTCTATACGCGAGGCGGCGACCATGCGAAAACGGACTTCCGCAGCCGTATGTACGCGCCCGCCAGCGGCCTTGTCGAGGACCCCGCCACCGGGGCGGCAACGGCCATCCTTGCCGCCCAGCTCCTGCGTGCCGAGCGCCTCGCCGACGGCACGCACGCCTGGGAGCTGGAGCAGGGCTATGAGATGGGCCGGCCCTCTGACTTGCATCTCGAGGCGGATGTCAGGGACGGCAAACTCGCGGCCGTGCGCGTTGCCGGGCAGGCGGTGCGCGTCATGGAAGGGACATTGGAGGTCTGAGACATGGAAAAACTGCTGCTGATCGCGCATCTCATTCTCATCGCCATGGGCACCGGCATGAGTTTCTCCAACTTCGTCAATGTCCGCCTCGCCCAGGGGCAGAGCGGCGACATCGCCAAGGG
>JANMQB010000321.1:0-4228 GCA_031370155.1 Hyphomicrobiales bacterium
CAACATCAACGCGATTGGCTTGATGGCGGATCACCGCGGTTTGGAAATTGCCGCCGCCGGCACCACCACCTTCCGGCCGCCCTATTCGGCGGTCGCCATGGGCGCGATCGCCGGCCGCGGCATCGGCCACCATTTCCGCCCCACTCGCCTGTCGCCTTTGCATGACTGGCACAAGGCCAACGGCGCCAGTTTCATCGAAGCGGGCCTGTGGCTGCGCGCCTGGTATTACGACTGGGCGGGCCAATCGCCCGAGACCGCCTATGTCAGGGAAATGGAATTGGTGCGCAGGGGCGTGGGCCTCGCCGATGTCTCGACCCTCGGCAAGATCGATGTGCAGGGGCCCGATGCGGCGGAATTCTTGAACCGCGTCTATGTCAATGGCTTCGCCAAGCTCCCCGTAGGCCGGGCGCGCTACGGCGTCATGCTCAACGACGACGGCGTGGTGCTCGACGACGGCACCACCACCAGGCTCGCCGACGATCACTATTACATGACGACGACGACAGCCCAGGCGGGAGAAGTCATGTCGTGGCTCGAGTATCTGCTTGAGACCCAGTGGACCGATCTCCAAGTCCATGTCGCCTCGCTCACCGACGAATGGGCCGGCATGGCGGTGTCGGGCCCCAGTTCCCGCGAGGCGTTGCAGCTCGCCTTCCCCGGCGCCGATGTCTCGAACGACAACCTGCCCTATATGGGCTGCCTCGACATACTGCATGAAGGCGTGCGGGTGAGACTCCTGCGCCTCTCCTTTTCCGGCGAGCTGGCTTATGAAATTCATCTGCCTGCGGACTATGCGATTTCGCTGTGGGAACACATCTTGAAGGCGGCGGCCCCGATCGGCATCAGGCCCTATGGCCTCGAGGCGCTGGCGAGCTTGCGCATCGAGAAGGGCCATGTGGCGGGGCTGGAACTCGATCACCGCAATACCCTCGACGATCTCGGCCTCGGCCGGATGGCCGCCAAGGACAAGCCCTATGTGGGCCGCGAACTTCGCTTCCGCGACAAGCTGCAGGCGGCAGACCGCTGGAGCCTTGTCGGCATCGAACTCTTGGAGCCGGAGAAGAAGCTGCGCGGCGGCTCAATCCTGTTTGCGGCGGGCGACGAGATCAAGGGCCACGGCCGCGGCTACATCACTTCGGTCACCTGGTCGACCGAGCTCAACAAGTTCATCGCGCTTGGGCTTTATCAGGGTGGACTGAAACACCAGGGCGAGGACATTGTCTGCGCCTATCCCCTGAAGAACGAGCAGGTACTGGCCCGCATCGTCTCGCCGCATTTCATCGACCGGGAAGGAGCCCGTCTCCATGCTTGAGCGGCGGTCGGCATTGGCGAGTGTGGCGCCCTATCGCAGCGATCTGCTGCAAATGGGCGAGGCGCGCGGTTTTTCACTCGTCCAGGCAGCGGTCTTCTCGAAGGCCGCCGAGAAGGAAATTGCGAATATTACCAGTAAGTTACCGGCAAGAGTTGGGATCGCACTTGAAGGCTATGGCCGCACCTTGTTGCGGGTTGGCCCGAAGCAGTTCTGGTTCATCGGACCGGCGGACGACGATCTCGCTGCGAAGCTCAATGGGCACTGCGCGATAACACCCTTGTCGCACAGCCGCACCCGCATCTTCCTCGATGGCGCGCCGGCTCGCGCTGTTCTCGCCAAGGGCATCCCGCTCGATTTTCATGAGGTTGCTTTCAAGCCGGGGCACTTCGCCATGACCGGCCTGCACCACACGCCGGTGCTTATCCATTGTGTGAGCCGCAACCGCTTTGAATTCTATGCGCTCCGCACCTTCGCCGTCAGCGTTTGGGACTGGCTCACCGATGCGGCGCTGGAATTTACGGCTTAGCCCCGCATCCTTTTTCCTTCCGGATCGAACAGCGGCTCGGTGATGATCGTGGCCTTGCGGTTTTCGCCGATGATTTCGAGTTCGAAGACGCCCTTCGTGGTGTCGGAGGCGAGTTCCTTCGGCACATAGCCCTGGGCCACGGACTTATCGACAAAGTGGGCATAACCGCCGGAGGTGACCCAGCCAATGACCTTGCCCTTGTGCCAGATGGGCTCGTCGCCCAGCACATCGGCATCGCCCGCCTCGACGATCATCGACACGCGCCTGAGCTTGCCGCCCGTGCGTTTCTCTTCCATCGCCGCGTCGCGGCCGATGAAATCGTTCTTGGTCAGGTCGATGAAGCGGTCGAGACCGGCCTCGAAGCCGCCGTAGATCGGGCGGAGCTCGCGGTACCAGGTGGGGAAGTTCTTCTCCAGTCGCATGGACAAGAGCGCCCGCATGCCGAAATTGACGATGCCGAAGTCCTTGCCGGCCTTGACGATCTCTTGATAGAGGCGGCGCTGGTATTCCGGCGCCACCCAGATTTCATAGCCAAGATCGCCGGTATAAGTGACACGGTTGATGAGGGCGGGGCAGTGGCCCACGTCCATGGCGCGGTGGTCCATGAACTTGAAGGCGGCGTTGGAAACATCCTCGTCGGTCAGCCGCTGCAGCACCTCGCGCGACCTGGGGCCGGCGATGGACAGGCCGACGAGGCCCATGTCGTAGCGGTGGATATCGACCGAACCGTCGGCGGGCAGATGTTTTTCGAACCAGCGCATGTGGTATTTCTGGGCCTGCGACGAGCCCCACATGTAGAAGCACTCGTCTTTTGCCTTGGCGATGGTGAAATCGCCGATGAGACGGCCTTGCGGGTTGAGCATCGGTGTGAGGATCAAGCGGCCCGTCTTCGGCATCTTGTTGGTCATCAGCCGCGATAGGAAGGCTTCCGCCCCCGCGCCGGTAAAGCGGTACTTGGCGAAATTGGCGATCTCGGTGACGCCCACGCCGTTGCGCGTTGCCAATACCTCAGCCTTGACATGCTTGAAGTCGTTGGAGCGGTGGAACGAGACGATGTCCTTGGGCTCGACACCCTTGGGCGCGAACCACAAGGGCGTCTCGAGGCCCCATGAATCGCCCATCACCGCGCCTTGCGCGATCATCGTGTCGTAGAGCGCGGTCGTCTGCTGCGGACGCGCCGCGGGCAGTTCCTCGTTGGGGAACTTGATCGAAAAGCGCCGGGCGTAATTCTCGCGCACCTTCTCGTTGGTATAGGTGCGGGTCGCCCATTCACCGAAGCGCGATATATCCATGGCCCAGACATCGAAGCCCGGATCGCCGTTGACCATCCATTGCGACAGCGCCAGGCCGACGCCGCCGCCCTGGCTGAACCCCGCCATGACGGCGCAGGCGCACCAGAAGTTCCGGAGGCCCTGCACCGGGCCGACCAGCGGATTGCCGTCCGGCGAGAAGGTAAAGGGCCCGTTGATGACGCGCTTGATGCCGGCCTTGGCGAGGGCCGGAAAATGCTTGTAGCCGAGTTCCAGCGACGGCGCGATGCGGTCGAGATCGGGCGGCAGAAGCTCGGTGCCGAAGTCCCACGGCGTCTGTTTCGGCTGCCATGGCTTGCAGGCCTTTTCGTAAGTGCCGAGCACGATGCCGGAGCGTTCTTGGCGCATGTAGATTTCGGATTTGAAGTCGATGATGTGCGGCAGTTCGCGGCCGCGTTCCTTGTTGTAGGCGACGACCTCCGGCATGTCGTCGGTGACGAGATACATGTGCTCCATGGCGAGCACCGGGAGTTCGAGCCCCACCATGCGGCCGACTTCGCGGGCCCACAAGCCGCCGCAATTGACCACATGCTCGGCATGGATATTGCCGTTGACGGTGATCACGTCCCAGCTACCGTCCTGGCGCGGCTTGAGATCGGTCACCCGGCAGTTCTGGTAAATTTCCGCGCCGTTGATGCGCGCCGACTTGGCGTAGGCGTGCGTGGTGCCTTCCGGATCGAGATTGCCGTCGGCGGCATCGAGCATGGCGCCGACGAAATATTTCTCCTCGAGCAGCGGATGCAGCGCCTTCGCCTGCTTGATCGTCATGAGCTCGGTTTCGAGGCCGAGATAGCGGGCCCGCGCATGGGCCATTTTCAGCCACTCCATGCGCTCCGGCGTATCGGCGAGGATCAGCCCGCCCGAACGGTGCAGCCCGCAAGCCTGGCCGGAAATCTTCTCGAGTTCGTCGTAGAGTCCGATGGTGTAGCCCTGCAGCTTCGCCACATTGGGATCGCCGTTGAGCGTGTGGAAGCCGCCCGCCGCATGCCAGGTGGAGCCCGAGGTCAGCCGGTCGCGCTCGACCAGCACCACATCCGTCCATCCCGCCTTGGTGAGATGATAGAGCACCGAGCAGCCGAC
>JANMQB010000336.1:0-4343 GCA_031370155.1 Hyphomicrobiales bacterium
GGGGCGCTGTCGCCCCGCACCCGCAACGCCCAGATCGCCCTCTACCAGTCGGGCGATGTCGATTACATCGTCGCCACCGATGCGATCGGCATGGGCCTCAATATGGACGTGGACCATGTCGCCTTCGCCGCCACTCGTAAATTTGACGGCTTCCAGTACCGCCATCTCAGCCCCGGCGAATTCGGCCAGGTGGCGGGCCGCGCCGGCCGCTACATGAACGACGGCACTTTCGGCGTGACCGGCGACGCCGACCCCTTCGATACCGAAACCGTCGACCGCCTGGAGAACCACAATTTCGAGAATATCCGGGTGCTGCAATGGCGCAACCGCGATCTCGACTTCGCCTCGCTCGATGCCCTGCGCCGCAGCCTTGCGACCTTGCCGAAACAGGAGGGACTGACGCGGGCGCAAGGCGCCCCCGATGTGCTGGCGCTTGAGGCGGTGGCGCGCGATCCAGGCATCGCCGGCCTCGCGGCGCGGCCCAAGGATGTCGAGCGCCTGTGGGAGGTCTGCCAGATCCCCGATTATCGCAACATTTCCCATTCCGAGCATGCCGGCCTCGTGGCCCGCATCTTCGAGTTCCTGCGGACAGGCAATGGCCGCATCGACGAGGACTGGTTCGCCCGCCAGCTGGCCCTTTGCGACCGCACCGAAGGCGACCTCGATACCCTCTCCAACCGCATTTCCCACGTCCGTACCTGGACCTTCGTCGCCAACCGCGCCGACTGGCTCCAGGCACCCGTCTATTGGCAGGGCCGCGCCCGCGAGATAGAGGACAAGCTGTCGGATGCCTTGCATGAGCGGCTGACCCAGCGTTTCATCGACCGCCGCACCTCGGTGCTGATGCGGCGGCTGGCCAGGAAGGAAGAGTTGATGTCGACAGTCGAAGACGACGGCGCCATTCGCGTCGAGGGCGAGTATGTAGGACGGATAAAGGGTTTCTACTTCCTGCCCGATGGCGTTTCCGAAGGCGCCGAAGCCCGCACCCTGAAGGCTGCGGCCCTGCAGGCGGTGGCCGCCGAGATTCAGGCGCGCGCCAAGGCGGTTTCGGTCTCCGCCGATCCCGATCTCAAGCTCCTGCGCGACGGCCAGATCGTCTGGAACCAGGCGCCGGTGGGCCAGCTCGAGGCGGGTGCGTCGATCCTCAAGCCGCGGGCCGTGGTGCTGGCGGGTGACCAGCTCTCCGGTCCCGAGCGCGAAGAGGTGCAGGCGCGGCTGCAGAAATTCGCCGACCGCTATATCGCCGCAACCCTTGAGCCGCTGCTCAAGCTCGAGGAGGCTGAAGGTCTCGAAGGCATGGTGCGCGGCATCGCCTTCCGCCTCGTCGAAACGCTCGGCGTCCTGCCGCGCGACCAGGTGGCCGACGACGTCAAGGCGCTCAGCCAGGACGACCGCGGCAAGCTGCGCAGCCTGGGCACCCGTTTCGGTGCCTTTCATCTCTTCGTGCCGGTCCTGCTCAAGCCGGCCGCCAGCGAATTGCGCCTGCTGCTCTGGGCCCTGCAATTGCATAAGGATGGCAAGCTCGATCTCGCCCTCCTGCCGCAGCCGCCGAGCCAGGGCCTGACCTCCGCCGTCTTCGACCGCGGCACCCCCAAGGGTTTCTACGGTATCTGCGGCTACCGCATCTGCGGCAATCGAGTGGTGCGCATCGACATGCTGGAACGCCTCGCCGATCTGATCCGCGATCGCGTCTTCTGGCGTCCGCGCATTCCAGACGAAAAGCGGCCGGCCGGTTCGGCGGAAGGCGGCGGCTTCACCATTGTCCCTGACATGATGTCGCTGGTCGGCTGCTCCGGCGAGGAATTCCAGGGCATCCTCCGCAGTCTCGAGTTCCGGATGCAGAAGAAAAAGGTGAAGCGGCCGGCGGTGGCGGCGGCTAGTGCGCCGCTGCCCGCTACCGAAGCTACGGCTCCCACTGAAACTGCCGCGCCACCTGAAGCAGCCGCTCCCGCCGAAACAGCCGCTCCCGGCGAAACTGTCGCGGCCGTGGAAGTTGCGGCTGAAGCCGTTGCCGCTCCCGAGCCTGCCGCGGAGGCCCCGGCGCCCGCCGAAGAACCCGCCATGGAAGAGGTGGAGATCGAGGTCTGGTGGCCGCGCGATACCGGTCCCTTCCGCCACCGGGTGGAAAAGAAGCCCCACCAGCGTCCGGCCGCGGCCAAGCAGAAGCAGGACACCCCGGGCGAGAAGCGCAGCCAGCGCCCCCGCCGCGAGGAGCAGCCAAAGCCCGCCGAGCGGCGCCCGCCCAGGCCGGAAAAGCCCATCGATCCCGATTCGCCCTTCGCCGTGCTGAGCGCCCTCAAGGCGAAGATGGCGGGCAACAAGACCTGACGTGCAGGGCGAAGCCCGGCAGCGCATCGACAAGTGGCTCTGGTTCGCCCGGGTCGTGAGGAACCGCGGCCTGGCGGCGCAAATGGTGGAAAACGGCCAGCTCCGCCTCAATCGCATCAAGATCGTCAAGCCCGCCCATGAGGTGGGCGCAGGCGATGTCCTGACGCTTGCCGCCCATGGCCGGGTGAGGGTGCTGCGCGTCAAGGCCTGCGCGCCGCGGCGGGGGCCGGCAGCGGCCGCCCGGCTCCTCTACGAAGAGCTTGCCATGCCAAATTCCGATGGCTCGATGCCGCAAAAAGAGGATGCAAGCGGCGGCGGAACTTGCTAAACATCGTTCGGAATAAAGAACAGTTGGACCGGCATGACTTACATCGTCAATGACAATTGCATCAAGTGCAAGTACATGGACTGCGTCGAGGTCTGCCCCGTGGACTGTTTCTACGAGGGCGAGAACATGCTGGTGATCCACCCGGACGAGTGCATCGATTGCGGCGTCTGCGAGCCCGAATGCCCGGTCGACGCGATCAAGCCCGACACCGAACCGGGGCTCGACTCCTGGCTCAAGCTCAACGCCGAATATGCCGTCAAATGGCCGAACATCACGGTGAAGCGCGAAGGCCCCGCCGACGGCAAGGATTTCGAAGGCGTTCCCGGCAAGCTGGAGAAATATTTCTCGCCCAATCCCGGCGAGGGTGATTGACCGGCAATTATCGCCGGTCTGCCATAACGGCGGCGCATCATGAGTATTGTAAATGATAGTTATTGTTAACCTTTCCTGTTAATATCCGCGGTGTGCGCTGCAAAATATGCCGTACACGGACATCTCATGCTTTAATTTTGCCTAAACTTGTGTTATATGAGATGCAATGAACGCAATGGTTTAGGTGGATGATGGGACCCGGGCCGCAAAGCTCGGATTTTTTTCGCCATATGCCGGAATTCACTTGGACCGACTGGGCCTTCGGGCGCCATCATCCTGAATTCTCAACGAAATACGGCGGGAACCGGTTCGCCGGTTGCAGTGTGTACGAAAGGCGCAAGGACAGAAAATGAAGAAGACCAAGAACAACAAGAAAAAGCCCGCGACCCGCAAGCCCGCCGCCAAGGCCAAGACCAAATCGGCGCCGAGGAAGGTGTTGAAGGCACTGGTCAAAGCCAGGGCCAAGCCCGTCAAGGCGCAGGCCAAGCCCGTCAAGGCGCAGCTCAAGCCCGCCACGAAATCGGCGTCGAAGCCGGTTGCCAGGCCCACCGCCGCCAAACCGCAGCATGTACCGGCCAAGCCCGCGGCGTTGGCGGCATTGCGGGCCGCGGCCCAAGTGCCGGCCCCGGCAGCGCCGGTGAAGCCGATCATGGCCAGCCCCGTTGTGGCCGCCGCCGGACCGAAGAAGTACGCCTTCAAGATCAACGATCTGATCGTCTACCCCGCCCACGGCGTGGGCAGGGTCACCCAGATCGAGGAACAGGAGATCGCCGGCGCCAGGCTCGAACTCTATATCGTCGATTTCGAGAAGGAAAAGCTGCGCCTCAAGGTTCCGACCAGCCGCGCCGAACAGAAGGGCATGCGCCGTCTCGCCGAAAAGTCGCTGATCGAACAGGCGCTTCGCGTGCTCAAGGGCCGGGCCCGCATCAAGCGCACCATGTGGTCCAGGCGCGCCCAGGAATACGATGCCAAGATCAACTCCGGCGACCTGATCGCGGTGGCCGAGGTGGTCCGCGATCTGTATCGCTCCGAGCGCCAGCCCGAGCAGTCCTATTCCGAGCGCCAGCTCTTCGAACAGGCCCTCGAACGGATGGCCCGTGAAATCGCCGCGGTGCGGAAGATCGACGACGACCAGTCCATCAAGGAACTCGAGGACTATCTCGCCAAGAACGCCAGGCGCCCTCCGGTGCCGGGCGAGAAGGCCGAGGATGAAACTCCCGCCGAAGAGGCGGCATGAGAACACGCGGATACTGAACGAATGGGCCCGGGTGATGAACCCGGGCTTCTTTCTTGGGAAACACGACCGCTCACGCCA
>JANMQB010000386.1:0-2031 GCA_031370155.1 Hyphomicrobiales bacterium
GAGTGGAAGGGGTTCTGGGAATGCCATATCGAACCCGACTGGCTCCTTATCTACGATCTCGACGATCCGGCGGTACTCGCCCTCCACAGGACCGGCACGCATTCCGATTTGTTCGAGTAGCGGAAATCCGAGGGTCCAGCCCGCAACCTTGTTGCCCCGCGAGCCCGAAATAGCAATTGCTAGGCCTGTTCCCGGTCCCAGCGGATGTGCTAGTTTACCTTTACGTCCTCTGCGGCAATCGACCAAAAAAAGCGGGGGCGGAAAAGTTGGCACTTGAGTGTGTTCTCACTCGACGTGCCGCAACAAAATAGGGAGAGTGATCAATGCGTAAATTCCTTGAAAGACTCAAGCCGATTCACCTGGCCGGTACGGCCGCCTTGGCCATCACGGCGATGACGCTGGGCTCCGTGCCGTCGGTGGGTCAGCACAACGCAACCGGCGCCGATCACCTTCTCGGCACCGGTGCCTTCGGCAACATCGAGCTGGTCGGCAAGGTCGCCGTTCACAATGCCGCCGCCGGTATCATCGCGGATGTTGGCGCACTGGGTAATTACGCCTATCTTGGCCACTATACCCAGGCCGCCTGTGCCGGGCCGGAGGGCGGTGGGCCCGATGGCGGCGTCTATGTGATCGACATTTCCAATCCGGCGAGTCCGCGTGAAGTCGGCTTCATCAAGGCGCACCAGGATACCTATGTCAGCGAGGGCGTTCAGGCCCTCCGCATTGAAACGTCGCAATACCGCGGTGATATCCTCGTCCTCAACAACGAAGGCTGCGGCAAGAACTACAAGGCCGGCATGTCGATCTGGAACATCAATAACCCGCTGCAGCCGTTGAAACTGTCGGAAAACATCGGCGACTTCACCTCGAGCGACTTCCCTAACAGGCCGCACGACGCCAACCAGATTCATAGCGCCTTCGCCTGGGACGCCGGCAGCAAGGCCTATGTCGTGATCGTGGACGATGACGAAGCCAAGGACATCGATATCCTCGACATCACCAATCCGCGCAAGCCCAAGCTGATCGGCGAATTCAACGCCCAGACCGATTTCCCGCTGAATTCCGACCGCGCCAACGGCGCCGAGGTCTTCTTGCACGACATGGTCGTCAAGGAGATCGGGGGACGGTTCTACATGCTGCTGTCCTATTGGGATGCCGGCTGGATCGTGCTCGACGTGACCAATCCGGCAATTCCGAGCTAAGTGGGCGACTCCGATTATCCGTTCCCGGACCCGGTGATCCTGGCAAGGCTCGGCCTCAGCTTGAGCGCGGAGGGCAATGCTCACCAGGCGGAGTGGAGCTATGCCAACAACTTCATCCTGGGCACCGACGAGGACTTCTCGCCCTTCCGGGCGGAGTTCAGGATCACGAGCGGCCCCAATACCGGGCCTTACACGGCCGGCGAGTTCGGATTCACCAAGCCGATTGCCAATTTATCGGACGGCAAGCTCAACGGCCCGACCATCTTCGGAGGCTACGGTTGCAATGACGATATCGCCGACATTCCCCCTGCAACTGCGCTGAGCGGGCTACTGACGGGCGAAGAGAAGATCCTGGTCGTGTCACGCGGTCCTGTGCAGGATCCGGGTCACAATCACGAAGCCTGCCGCTTCGACGAGAAGATCGCCAACGCGGCTGCTCTGAGCAAGGGCTACGACGCGGTGATCATCGCCAATCATCACGTCGGCTCTGGCGCGGGTGCGGAACCGGACGCCGCCATCTGCGGCAGCGGCGATCCGCGCCCGACTATCATGGCCGTCTGCATCGGCCACCGTGCCTACCACCTGCTGTTCAACACCACGCCGCACTATAGCGTGCCCTATGCGGCCACCGACGACGAGCCCGCGCTGGGCACCATCGGAGAGCGGGTGCAGTTCACCACCACCTTCGACGGCTGGGGTTATGTCCGCTTGCTGAACGGCACGACGTTGGCTGAAATCGGCGAGTACGCGATCCCACAAGCCTTCGACAAGAATTTCGCCTCTGGCTTCGGCGCCCTGTCGGTGCATGAGGTGGCCACGGATCCGGACA
>JANMQB010000405.1:0-9279 GCA_031370155.1 Hyphomicrobiales bacterium
ATGTAGGCGCCGAGATCGGCCGGCTCCAGCGTCGAATAGCTGGCACGGCCGCCGAACAGAAGCCGCGTGTCGCCGGTCAAGCGGAAATAGTCGACGATGAATTTGGTATTGGCCACCGCCTCGCCGTCGCGGATGAGCGCCGTGGCGCGGTTTTCGCCCAGGGGCTCGGTGGCGATGATGTAGCTCCCCACCGGCATCACCCGGCCATAGAGTTTCGGCACCGTGCGGCCCAGATAGGCATTGCCGGCGATGATCATGAACTTCGCCTTGACCATGCCCTCCGCCGTGCGGGCGGACGGATTGCTCCCGGTATCGACCTCGGTGACGCGCGAGCTCTCGTAAATCGTGGCACCCGCTTTGATCGCGGCGCGCGCCAGTCCGAGACAATAGTTGAGCGCATGAAAATGCCCGGCGCCGCCTTCGCGAAGCGCGCCGTGATAGATGCGGGTGCCGAGCTTCTCTTCCAACTCCGCCTTGCTGAAAAGACTTGTGTCGGTGTAGCCGAGATCGTCCCACTCTTCTTTCCACGCCTGCAATTCGCCGAATTGATGGGCCTTGGGGATGGTGTGCAGATAGCCCCATCTGAGATCACAATCGATCTTGTACCGGGCGATCCGCTGCTTCAGCAGAACCTTTGACTCCTCTGCAAGCGCGAAGCACTTCCGCGCATCGTCGCGACCGAGCTGGGCTTCGATCTTGCCCTGGCCGGAGGAGTAGCCCGTGCAGATCTGACCGCCATTGCGGCCCGAGGCGCCATAGCCCACCCGCTCGGCCTCCAGCACCACGACCTTGTAACCCGCCTGCGCCAGTTCGAGTGCGGCGGAAAGGCCGGTATAGCCGGCGCCCACCACGCAGACGTCGGCAACGGCCTCCCCCCTGAGGGCGGGCTGTGCCGGAAAGGCATGGGCGGTGGCCTGGTAATAGGACTTTGCGTCGAGGGAACTGGGCATGATTTGAAGGGTTTAGGGAGCCCCGTTTGCACCGTCAAGGCAGACGGGTAAGATGACATTCTTAAGCAAATCATGGGTCATCATGTCGCAAGCTCGTTTTGAAGAATGGATCAACGAACGCAAGATCAGCGAAGTCGAATGCCTGGTGGCGGATATGTCCGGCACGGCGCGCGGCAAGATTCTGCCGCCCAAGAAATTCCTGAAAGGCATCAGGTCGCAAGGCCTGCGCATCCCCGAGGAAGTCTTCACCCTCACCATCAACGGCCGCTTCGTCTCCGAAACCAATGCGGTAAGCGATAGCGCCATCGACATCTACATGCAGCCCGATATCGAGACTATCCGCTTCGTGCCCTGGTATGCCGAGCCCACCGCCCAGGTGATCTGCGATGCTTTCCATCTCGACGGCGAGCCGGTCGTTATTGCCCCGCGCCATGTCCTGAGGGGCGTGTTGCAGCTCTACAAGGACAGGGGCTGGCGCCCCATTGTGGCGCCGGAGCTCGAATTCTATCTGGTCAAGAAGAACCTCGATCCCGATTATCCCCTCGATGCCGCCGTCGGCCGCTCGGGGCGCAAGGAGCCCGGCGGCCAGGCCTATGGCATCGACGCCGCCAACGACTTCGACCCCATCGTCGAGGACATCTATGACTTCTGCGAGGGCCAGGAACTCGACGTCGACACGCTGAGCCATGAGAGCGGCCCCGCCCAGCTCGAGATCAACTTCAATCATGGCGATCCGCTGGAGCTTGCCGACCAGGTCTTCCTGTTCAAGCGCACCGTGCGCCAGGCGGCCTTGAAGCACGACATGTATGCGACCTTCATGGCCAAGCCGCACGAGAACGAACCAGGCTCCTCCATGCACATCCATCAGTCGGTGTTGGATTTGAAGAGCGGCAAGAACGTCTTCGCCGGCCGCGACGGCAAGCCCTCCAAACTTTTCCTCAATCACATCGGCGGCCTGCAGCGCTATCTCGCCGCCGCCCTGCCGCTGTTCGCGCCCAATGTCAATTCCTACCGCCGCCTGGTGCCGGAGTCCGATGCGCCCACCAATGACCACTGGGCCATCGACAATCGCACCGTCTCGCTTCGCGTGCCCGCCTCCGATCCCGCCAATCTGCGCGTCGAGAACCGCGTGCCCGGTGCCGACGCAAATCCCTATCTCGCCTTTGCCGCCTCGCTCGCCTGCGGCTATCTCGGCATGATCGAACGCATCAAGCCCTCCGATCCGGTGGAAGGCTCGGCCTACCGTTACGCCCAGACGCTGCCGATCAGCCTCGACGAAGCGCTCGACAAGCTCAATTACACCAAGCCCCTGAAAACCGTGCTCGGCGAGAAATTCGTCGAGGCGTACCGCGATGTGAAGTACCAGGAGATGCAGCATTTCCGCAAAGTGATCAGCTCCTGGGAACGCGAATATTTGCTGCTTAATGTCTGATCTGTGGCGCATGGCGCGGCTGGCGGCGCTGTCGGTCGCGCTGGCATTCTTGATCTGTCTTCCGGCGCGGGCAGGCAAGGATGACCGCGTCCCCGGCTATGCCGCAGTGGCCGCGGCCATCGCCGAAATTCTCGAAGCGCCCGAACGCCTGGAACTGCCGGTCGAGCGTGTACGCGAGGCGCTGAAGGTCCACTACGTCGATCACTCCGGCACCATCTACTGGGTCGGCACCGGCCGCATGACGCCCATGATCCAGCGGCTCCTCGATGGCGAGGACGACGGCCTCGATCCGCAGGACTATCCGATCGAAACCCTCATCGATCTGCGCGATGACATCACCGCCTCCGACCCCGTCTCCGCCGCCCGCGCCGAACTCTACTACTCGGCCTTTTTCGTGGCCTACGCGACCGACTTGAAGATCGGCCGCCTGCTGCCCCAGAAAGTCGACCCAAAACTGTTCCGCAACCGCAAGACCGTCGATGTGCTGCGCATTCTGACCGACCTGAAGAAACAGCGCGATCCCGGCCGCTTCCTCGATGCCTTCGAGCCTGCAAATCCGCACTACCAGGCACTCAAATCGATGCTGGCCCATTATCGCGCCCTCGCCGAGCAGGGCTCCTGGCCGGATATCGCGCAAGGCGCGCTCCTCAAGCGCGGCATGAGCGATCTCCGCATCCCGCAAATCCGGCGCCTTCTCGCCATGACCGGCGATTTCGAGTGGAAACCCGATACCTCGCCCGTTTACGATCCGCAGCTCGAGATCGCCGTGCAGCGCTTCCAGCAGCGTCACGGCCTCGAGGCTAAGGGCCTCGTCGGCAAGCAGACGGTGATGGCCATGAATGTGCCGCCCGCCGAACGCGCCCGCCAGATCATGCTCAACATGGAACGCTGGCGCTGGATGCCGGAAAATCTCGGCGACTATCACATCCTGGTCAATCTCGCCGCCTTCGAGCTGCAACAGGTGCAGTCTTCGGTGATCGTCGACCGCATGAAAGTGGTGGTGGGAGCGGTCGCCACCCAGACTCCGGAATTCTCCGACGAGATGGAATATGTCGAGTTCAATCCCACCTGGACCGTGCCCTATTCCATCGCCACCAAGGAAATGCTGCCGCGGTTGCGGCGAAACTCCTTCGCCTATGCCGAGGATTTCGACGTGTTCATGAACGGCCAACTTGTCTCATGGGGATCGATTTCCTGGGCTTCCTACGGCCCCGGCAGTTTTCCCTTCACCTTCCGCCAGCGTCCGGGGCCGAAGAACGCCCTCGGCAAGGTGAAGTTCATGCTGCCCAACCCGCACAACATCTATCTGCACGACACGCCCGCCAAGGAGAAATTCGCGGCCACTTCACGGGCTTTCAGCCACGGCTGCATCCGGCTGTCACGGCCCCTCGATTTCGCCTACAAGATCGTCGGCGCCATCCCGGGCTGGAACAAGGCGCGGATCGATGCGGCGATCGCCTCCGGCCGCACCTCGCGCGTAACGCTGCCGCGCCGTATCCCGGTGCATCTCATCTACGCCACCGCCTTCAAGGGCGAAAACGGCATCGAATTCCGCCCCGACGTCTACGGCCGCGACCGCAAGCTCTACGCCGCCCTGTTCGGAAGGCCGCTGAGCTGAGGTTTTTTTCGCAGCTACTTCCTCAGTGAACTGAGAGTCGTGAAGGCGGAGAGCGCCTCGCTGCTGGATTTAACATGGATAACCGATGGCCCGTCATGGCCGAGCCCCTCGGCCACCTTGGCATCGATGTCGTCTCCGTGCGCGATCGCCACCGCATGCGCGCCGAAGGACCGCGCCCAGGCGGAAAAATCCGGATTGACCAGATCGGTGCCGGAGATGCGGCCTGGATAATGCCGCTCCTGATGGGTGCGTATGGTGCCGTAGCTACTATTATCCGACAGAATGATTTTGGTTTTCGCGCCATATTGCACGGCCGTCGCCAGTTCCTGGCCTGTCATCAGGATGCCGCCGTCACCGACAAAGACGATAGCCATGCGGGCGGGGTCGGCGAGTCCCGCCGCGACACCCGCCGGAACGCCGAAGCCCATGGCACCGGCAATGGCGCCAAGCAGCAGGTTGGCGGGTGTCATTTTCCAGTGCCGGTGCACCCAGGTCGACATGTTGCCGGCATCCGTCGTGACCACGGCATTGGGCGGCGCCTGTGCGGCGATCGCCATCACCACCTTGCCGAAATCGACGCCGTCGACAGGTTCGGGCGAGGTGAAAGTCTGAAACTCGCGGATGAATCCATTGATCGCCGAAATCCACGCTTCCCCCGCCGAGGCGACGACCCGCGGACTCTGGGCGAGTTCCTCAAGCAGCGGCACCGGATCGGCCGCGATGCCGAGATCGGTGCGGAAGACTTTGCCGATCGGCTCGCCGTCGGGATAGATGTGGATGAGTCTTTGCGCCGCCCGGGGAGCGGCCGGGAAACTGTAATTGAGGCTGGCGACATCGCCCAGCCGCGTGCCCGCCGCGATGATGAGATCGGCGCGCGCCAGCGCCTCGCGGTGGTGCGGTGGATTGCCGAAGCCGAGATGGCCGGCATAGAGCGGCGAGCCGTTGTCGAATACATCCTGGTTCTTCCAGGTCACCGCCACGGGAATCCGCTGCGCCTCGGCAAAGCGTGCGAGCGCGGCGGCCCCGCGGGATCCCCGCAACATCGCACCTGCCAGCAGTATGGGCCGCTCCGCTGCGGCGATTGCGGCGCGAATGGCTTGCGCATCGGCCGGGCCATGATGCGGGCGGGTGATAGGGAAGGGCTCGGGCACGGTTTCTCCCGCGTCGTCGTCCAGCATGTCCTCCGGCAATGCGATGATCACCGGGCCCGGCATGCCCTCGGCGGCGAGCCTGAAGGCGCGGACAAAAGTCTCGGCCATCTTGGCGCCGGCCTGCACCTCGAACACGCCCTTAGCCATGGTGCCGAAGAAATGCCCGTAGTCGACTTCCTGGAAGGCGCCGCGGCCGCGCTCCACGCGCGACACTTGCCCGATGAAGACGACAAGCGGCACTGCATCCTGCTCGGCCACATGCACGGCGATCGAGGCATTGGTGGCGCCGGGCCCGCGGCTTACCATCAGCACGCCGGGTCTGCCCGTCATCTTGGCTTCCGCCACCGCCATGAAGCCCGCGCCCGATTCATGACGGCAGACGATGAGCTTGACACTGCTGTCGTGGAGCGCATCGAGGAGTGCCAGATAGCTTTCCCCCGGCACGCAATAGGCGCGCGCCACGCCGTGTTTCTCCAGCGATCTTGCAATCAGGTCTGCGGCACGCATCGGCGACTCCGGAAAGGCCAGGGCTCGCAATACATGCCCGCCAGCCTAACGAAAGTCGAGTGCGCCGTGCCGGCCTATTGGCCGAGTGCCTGCAAGGCCTCGATCGCCGATGCGGCATCGGGGAGGCCTTGGTCCTCGGCCCGCTTGTACCACTCCATGGCCTTGGCCGGATCGGGGACAATGCCCTGCACATTGAGTTCGGCGAAGACCACCGGATCATAGGTCTTGGCCACCCCCATGGCGCCCGCCGCGGCACCCTGAGCATAGGCCCGCTCGTAGAATTGCCGCGCCGCCGCCAGATCGCCGGATTTGAGCAGGACATCGCCCTTGCGCACCAGGTCCGCTGCTTCCGGTGCCACGGAAGCCGTGTGGATTTCGCTGCTGTCCGCCGCCGCCGGTAGATCCTGCCTTGCCCCAATGCCGTTCTGGATCACGGCGGTGTCCGGCGGCGCATTGGCCGGTTCGACCTGCAATTGCGGATCGTCGATGGCAACGGTGAGTTCCTTCATCGGTGCCGCGAGTTCCCCGCTGCCGGTTTCGATCGCCGCCACCGCCACTTCGAACTTCGGCTTGCTGGCCTTGGGCACTATGAGTTTCACATTCTGTTCCTGGCCGGGATTGAGCAGCCAGGAATCGCCGGAGACGCGGGTCCCGGCGGTGAGATAGGCGTCCTCCGGCAGGCCGCTGATGCGCAGCGCCAGAACCTGACCCTCGGCGGCGGGCTCTGCCCTGAGGATCAGCGGGATCATGCTGTTGAGCGCGCCGCTGGCGTCGGCCACATCGAGTGTGGCGGTGGCCACCGGTTTCTTGGAAATGACCGATTTGTTGCCGGCAGCCGCAACGGGCTTCGCTGTTGCTGGTTCGCGGTCTTGCGGGAGGTTCGCGAAGGTGGCGGCGGCGAAATCTCCCGTCGCTTGCTTGATCGCATCGAATTGTGTTGCCGCAAGGCCGATCAGGCCGCCCGTGACCGACGCGGCGAGGCTCGCGAAGATGAAACTCCTGCCCAGTCCACCGCGGTTTGCGGCCGCCGGCCGGGCCCGCGATTTTGGTTCGCTGGCACCTAGCCGCTCCGGCGCGGGATCGAAGCCGCGATTGAACTCTTCATATTCGCGGGAACCCGCATGAGAGGCGCGCAGCGGATCCTGCTGAATGTGGCGATAGCGCTCGGCAAGTTCCTCCGGCGCCTCGCGCCGGTAGGGCCGCGGAAACCAGCTCGGAACCGGCCGCGCTTCCGTCTCCGGTGCTGCCTCAATCCGGTTCGTCTCATCGCCTTCCTGATGGGGTTTTTCGGCTTGCGGCTCGGGCAGGGGATTGCTCATCTCAGTCCTCCCTCTCAATGGTCATTGAAAATTTCGCCGGCGCCGTCCCGCGTCTTGCATCCAGCCACTCCTGCGCCGCCACATAGCGCTCCCAGCCCGGCACATCCGCCGCCAGATTGATGCCGGCCGCGGCACCATCCTCAGGCATCAGACTGTCGAACAGCGCATCCGTGAACCGCCGCAATTTGTAATAGCGCTCGGAATTGCGCGGCGCATTGAACACCGCCAGCACCAGTGAGGAGGCCGCGGTCTCGACACTCTCACCCTTGCGCAGCAATCCCGGATAATCGGTGGCCGACAGGATCGCCGGCGCATAGACATCCGGCAGGTTTCCGCCAACCGGCACGCTCACCAGATGCAGGCGGTCCTTCGGTTTGAGGGCGCGGAGCAATGCAGCGGGCCGCGGGCTCACGATCACCACGGCCTCGACGTCGCCGCGCTTGAGTGCGGCGATCGCTTCGGTGTCTTCAAGCGGCACCTCGTCGATGGTGATGCCGGCGGCCGGGAAGATCAGGCTGGCGGCTATGAACGATCCGCTGCCCGTGCTTCCGGCCGCGACGCGCTTGCCCGCGAGATCGGCGAGCATCTTGACGTCGCCGCGCGTCAGCACATGCACATCGAGGCTGGCGAGCTTGGCGATGAATGAAATCCGTGCCACGGCGCCCTCGAGCAACTGGTTCTTGACCGCATAGGCGAGCACATCCGAGGGCAGGATCGCCGCGTCCACGCCGCGCAAATACAGCACGTCGGTCAGCGTCTGCACCGGCCCCTTGCCGGCGATCGGCAGCAGTCTGAGATCGTTCTCGTGGTCGATGGCGCGGGCGAAATTGAGCGCCATGCCGAGCGAGCCCGCGGTATCGGCCATGACGCCGATGGTATTCTGGTTGAGTGTGGTGAGCCGGTCGCTGCTCTGCGAATATACCGGACCCGAAGCCGCGAAAACCGACGCAATAGCCAGCGCCGCCAGAGCCTTGCGCATCCCTTGCCTCCCTCGTCGAATTGCCGGCCGTCCCGCTGCACAAGCGCGCTTTTCCGCGCGTCATTAACCATGATGAAAGGCGCACAAAGCAACGAGATTGTGGCAAAGCCCGGGCGGGAATGAGACAAGGCCTCTAGCGCCGCTCCAGCGGAATGTAGTCGCGCGGCGGCGGGCCGTCATAAAGGGTGAGCGGCCGGATCAGGATATTGTTCTGCAGTTGTTCGAGGCACTGCACTGTCCAGCCGGGCACGCGGCCCACCGCGAAGATCGCCACGAAAAGATCGGGCGCGATGCCACTCAGATGATAGATGACGCCCGAATAGAAATCGACGTTCACATTGACGCCGAAGCGGGCATAGGGCCTCATCGCCTCGACCACGGCCTGCAGAATGGCGAGCCATTTCGGCTCGCCCATCTCGCGCGATAATTTTTCAACGCCCTCGCGCATGTGCCGCGCCCGCGGATCTTCGGCGCGATAGACGCGGTGGCCGAAGCCGGTCACCGCCTCGCCCGCCGCCCGCTTTCTCTTCACGTAATCGGCCGCATTGGCCGGATCGCCGATCGCTTCCGCCATGCGCATCACGTCTTCGGCCGCTCCGCCATGGGCCGGCCCCGAGAGTGCGGCAATCGCCGCGGTCACCGCCGCATGCAAATTCGCCTCGGTACCGATGACGACGCGCGCCGCGAAGGACGAGGCGTTGCTGCCGTGCTCGGCGTGGAGAATGAGATCGCGGTCCATGAGTTGTGCCGCATCGGCCATGGGCTTCTTGCCGGTGATCATCCAGAGAAAATTGGCGGCATGCGACAGTAAAGGATCGGGCGCCGCAATCTCCCTGGCGGTGCGAATCGCCTGATGCGCCGCCACGATTATCGGCACCTGGGCCATGAGCCTGATGCCCTTGGCGCGCGTCGCCGCGATGGAATTGTCCGCCGTATCGGGGTCGAAGGCGGCCAGTGCCGAAACACTGGTGCGCAGAACATCCATCGGATGCGCCGCCTTGATCGTCGCGATGATGTCGAGAATTTGCGGCGGCAGCTTTCGCGCCGCCTTCAGCGCGCCGTCGAATTCCGCCAGTTGCACCCGCGACGGCAGTTCGCCGTGCAGCAGCAGATAGGCCGTCTCCTCGAAGGTCGAATATTGCGCCAGATCGTGGATCGAATAGCCGCGATAGCGCAATTCCCCCGCCTTGCCGTCGATGAAAGTGGCGGCCGAGCGCTCGAAATAGACGCCCTTCAGGCCGCGGTGGATTTCGTGTCTTTCTTCTGCTGACATGGCGCCATCCAGGGGTGAGTTTCAATGAGCGTGATCGACGAAGCCAAGGC
>JANMQB010000406.1:0-2910 GCA_031370155.1 Hyphomicrobiales bacterium
AGAGGTAGTGTCTCATGGAGCCCACCCAGCAATCTCAGTTGCAGGTGTTTCAGTTTAGGCCGAATTCCCACAATGTAAAGTGCGGCAGCGATGCGCACTGCACCGCGCTGGCTTGACAGAGCCAAGCCATTGGGTGTTGAATTTGGGCCCGATTGTGATGGAGCTTCAACACGCTTCATGGGCCGGAGCCGCAAGAATTTTTTGTTCTCCCGCATGGAGAAGCTATTGGCGGTTGTAGGTTCTTGAGAAGGTGTCGGTGCAGGGGAGATTACGCTATGTTATTTCGATCATCGACCGAAAGCTGGGCGGGCCGCTGTAAAGCCGCCTTCCACCTGTCAAGAAGACCTGCTTACCGGAATCGTACTATAGTGGCTTTAGGGGTTGCTGTATTTTTGTTCGGAGGGGCGGACGAGGGAGTCGCCGATCGGAAAGGAGCTGGAACCTATTGCAAGATGGGGTATGACATTCGAACAATCGAGGCTACAGTCAGCGACCATTCTTCTTCAGATAACACTCCCGTCGGCGACGTCACCATTCGAAAGAATTGCTCAGGTTCTGTCGTAGGAACTTTTACGGCCGCGCTTACCACCAATCTGCACTTACACGAGTTGTGGGCATACTGTGTAAGCGATGGCGGTTTCGTCACCGGTTGTACAACCGGTCAGAGTATTTATGCCTCTCCTCCGCACACACTGCTTCAGAGCAATGGTACAGCGGACGTCAGTTATCCAGTCGAAACCGTACGGTGGATTTGGCCCCAACTGCCTCCGGGGCAATGGCGCTTTCGTGTGCTGCCTGCTGCTCTTGCTCCAGTGACAATTAAGTATAGCAACTTCACAGTCGAAGCTTTCCAGCATCCTTAGCGCTTATTTCCGGCGCGTGACGGCGGCGGTTGCAACCCCGGTCAGGGCAGTTTTCTTGGAACTGGTTTAATTCGGGCAATCCCAATTGCAGCGGCGGGCACAACGGGAGCATCTGCCAAACCGAGCCCAGCCGAAGCGGTCAAGATCTGAAAGGCCAAAGGCAACTGATTTCCGGTATCGCGTGCCGCGTGCTGCGTCAGAGATCGCGCGCAATCCGCAAGCCGTTGTTGGGATAGGGAACATCGTGATCGTAGAAGGCCCGGCTGGTTACCGTCACGCGCTTGCGGTCGTCGCGCCAGGAACCGCCGCGCAAAACGCGCTGCGTGCAATTTCCGCTGCGCGCGCTGCCGTCGGTTGGAGCCTGGTCATAGGAGGGTTTCCAGCAGTCCATGACCCACTCGGCAACGCCGCCGCTCATACCGGACAAGCCGAACGCATTTGGTTTCAGCTCCTTGCCGCGCGGCGCGGCGTTCTTGTGCTCGCCGCCGCAGTCCTTGCAGTCGACGTAGTCGGGCGATGCATCGTTGCTGCCGGAATACCGCATGGAACCGCCGGCTCGCGCGGCATATTCCCATTCCGACTCGCTGGGCAGCCGGTAGCGCCGGCCGGTCTCGGCGCTCAGCCATTCGGCATAGGCGAGCGCATCGTCCCAGGTCACGTTGTGAACGGGAGCATCCTCGTCGTCGGTGGCCCCTCCCCGGCCGGGATCCCGGCATTGGCCGGCCGCGACGCACTTGCGCCATTCGCCGGCGGTGATCTCATACCGGCCCAGCGCGAACGGCTTGATTGAAACCTCATGAACAGGCCGCTCCCTGCCGTCGCCCGAGGCATTGCCCATCTCGAATGTTCCTGCCGCAATCCGGATCATCACCGGACAGGACGCGGCGCAATCGGTGAAAACCGCATCGGTTGCGGCATCGGTTTCGGCATCGGGTTCGACATCCGTTGAAGACGGGCCGGAGACCAGCATGGTGGCGCCCTCTTCCAGCCCGCTGTTATAGTAAATCACCTGGCCGCCCTCGGATTTTTCGATGATGTCCCGTCTGACTTCCGCCAGAGCCGCGTTGATGTCCGCGCCCGGTACAAGTGCACGGGAGAGAAAATACTCGGTCAACAGGGAATCGTCCGCAAGGGGTGAGCCAGGCTCGGCCGCAAACACGATCAGCGTGCCCGCCGACACCGTCAGTCTGGCGCAGCCCGGCGATGCCGTGTCGGCTGCAATTTGGGCGAACGGACTGTCACGGCAGGCATCGAAGATCACGATATGGCGTGGAGACCGGAATTTCATTTCTTGTAGGATATCCGCCAGACCGACGGTCTGAGACTCGACATCCTGGAGGTTCGCGGCAGCGGCGTCGACGGGGACGATGCGGTTCTGGCCCGCGATCTGCACGCTATGGCCCGAATAGTAGAAGAGACTTATTTCGCTTCCCTCCAGCAAGGCCTGAAACTTGCGAAACGAAGTTTCAAATGCATCCCGGCCTGCATCCACAACCCTGACCACTTCAAATCCGGCAGCCTCGAGGGCATCGGCCATGCGAACTGCGTCGGGCTTGGCCGCGCCGATGGGGGGAAGGTTTTGGTAATCCGAATTTCCAACAACGAATGCGGCCTTACGGCCTGCCGCCATGGGTTCAGTCGCGACACAAAGAAATAAGACAATGAGGCACAAAATGCGGGGACCGATCACTCGCAAGGTTTCCAATCGACCGCCCGCGCCCTTGGACGCTTGGCGGCATCCGGCGCGGCACCGGCAAAGAAGCTTCTCGCGTCGAGCAACCGGTTCCTGACGTTTTCCATCACGCAAAGCTGGCACTTGGTCGAACTCCCACTTGGCTGGCTAATGGGCGGGAAACCTATCACAATGGCGGGCGAAGGCCAGATGGGGACCTGCCACTCAAAGCCGAGGGCGCAGGGTGGCGGAAGGGGAGGGAGTCGAACCCCCGATACGCTCTTAACGTATGCTCGCTTTCCATCAATACGTTCAATCTTGCCGAGTTCGCCACTCGACTCTCGACCGCATGGTAACGGCAAGATTGAACTTTGA
>JANMQB010000441.1:0-4330 GCA_031370155.1 Hyphomicrobiales bacterium
CCGCCGCCTGCCCGTCCTTGACTCGCGGCAAATACGCCTATGATTTCGGCGATACCGCGCACCTGACGCCGCTGGTCAAAATGCACACATTGGGCTCGACCTTCATGCCGCCCGGTTTCCATGCCGGCGGCCTCCGCTACCACGGCATGGCGCCGCTGGTCAGTCACTTGAAGGAACTGGGGCTGATCGAGGCCGAGGCCTATACGCAGAATGCCTGTTTCGAGGCGGGCGTGCAGTTCGCCCGCTGCGAGGGCATCGTGCCCGCGCCCGAGGCGGCCCACGCCGTGCGCGGCGCCATCAATGCGGCCCTCGATGCCAAGAGGAAGGGCACTTCGCCCACCATCCTGTTCGGTCTCTGCGGCCACGGCCACTTCGACATGCAGGCCTACATGGACTACCTGTCCGGCAAGCTTGAGGACAAGAGCTACGACCAGGCGGCACTCGACAAGGCCCTCGCCGGCCTTCCGGCAATCGCGGCGGAATGAGCGGTTACTCCGCTCGTAACACTCCGCGGCGGGCTTTCTTTTCGGCGAAGTGATTCCACTTCGAAGGACAAGCGCGCTAGGCCGGGCTACTTCTTGAGCTTCAGCGCGATGAAGCGCATCTCGCTCTGCTTGCCGCCCTTGGAGACGAGCAGCAGCACGGAATTTTTGGAGGCGGATTCCGCCTCCTCGATCCGGGCCGAGATGTCGGCGGCCCCCACCACTTGCTTCTCGCCCGCTTCGGTGATGACGTCGCCGGGCTCGAGTTTCTTGTCGGCGGCCGGGCCTTCCGGCGCGACCTCGGTGATGACGGCGCCCTTGATCTCCGCATCGGTCTTGAACTTGACGCGCAGTTCCTCGGTGAGCGTCGCCACCGTCATGCCGAGCACCGTGACCACCGCCGGCGCGCTGCTGCCATCCTGTTCCGCCACCAGCTTCTCGCCGTCCTCCAGCCTTCCGACCTCGGCGGTAACCCCCAATTCCTTGCCTTTGCGAAGGATCCTCACCTGCACCCTCTTGCCGATCTCGGTCTCGGCCACGATGCGCGGAAGATCGCGCATCTGAGTGACCGGCTTGCCGTCGAATTCGATCACCACATCGCCCGCCTGGATGCCCGCCTTCTCGGCCGGTCCCGTCTTGGTGACGTCGGCGATCAGTGCGCCGCGCGGCTTAGTCAATCCCATGCTCTCGGCGATGTCGTCGGTCACCGACTGGATTTTGACGCCGAGCCAGCCGCGCCGCGTCTCGCCGTATTTGATGAGCTGGGCGATGACCCCCTTCGCCGTGTTGGAGGGGACCGAGAAGCCGATGCCGACCGACCCGCCCGAGGGCGAGAAGATCGCCGTGTTGATGCCGACGACGTTGCCCTGAAGATCGAACAGCGGCCCGCCGGAATTGCCCTTGTTGATGGCGGCGTCGGTCTGGATGAAATCGTCATAGGGCCCGGCATTGATGTCGCGGTTGCGCGCCGAGACGATACCGAGCGATACCGAGCCGCCGAGCCCGAAGGGATTGCCGATCGCCATCACCCATTCGCCGATGCGCAAGCGGTCGCTGTCGCCGAAGCCCACGGTGGGCAAGGGCTTGTCCGGCTTCACCCGCAGCACCGCCAGATCGGTCTTGGGATCGCGCCCGACTATTTCGGCCTTGAGAATGGTCGAATCCTGGAATCGAACCTCGACGCCTTCCGCACCCTCGACCACGTGATTGTTGGTGACGATCAGGCCGGAGCCGTCGATGACGAAGCCCGAGCCCATGGAGTTGACCGTGCGGTTCCGCGGCCCCTGCCCCTGCTGCTGGCGTTTGAAGAAATCCTCGAAGAAATCCCGGAACGGCGAATTCTCCGGCAGGTCCGGCATCTGGAAGTCGGTAGCGCCGCCCTGCACCTTGGTCTCGACCGAGATTTCGACGACCGCCGGCAACAGCCGGTCGGCCAGATCGGCGACCGAGGGAAGATGATCGGCCTGGGCGAGTGCCGGCGGCGCCATCAGCGGCGCGCCCGTGCAACCCAGTACTACCGCCATCGCCACCGCCGCCAGCGGCGTCCGAAGCCAACCATGCCGTCCGTTCATAATGCGATCTCCAGGAATTCCGCCATCTTGCTCAACCGGCCACGCTGCGCACCACAAAGACAACCAGCACACCCACCGCGATCGCCGCAATGCCACCCAGCCGCAACTGGTCGTCGGAGAGCCGCTCCATCGCCGCCAGCATCCGCCTCAACTGCCCCGGAACCAAGGCATAAAGAAGGCCCTCGATCACCAATACGAGACCGAGAGCCGTGAAGATTGCTTCACTCATTGCGCCGGCGCATTGGGCGCTGCGGTTTCCGGCCGACGCGTGCCGAAATAGCTGAAGAATTCCGAATCGGGCCTGAGCACCAGCGTCGTACCCTGGGTCGACAGGCTCTTCGCATAGGCCTGCATCGAGCGGTAGAAGCCGAAGAATTCCGGGTCCAACTGGAAGGCCTGGGCGAACACCTTGTTGCGTTCGCCTTCGCCCTCGCCGCGGATGATTTCCGACTGCTTGCGGGCTTCGGCAATCCTTACCGTGAACGCGCGGTCGGTTTCGGCCACCATGCGCGTCTTGGTGGCTTCGCCTTTGGCGCGGAGATCGGCCGCCTCGGCCATGCGCTCCGAGCTCATGCGGTTGTAGGTGTCCTCGAGCACTTCCGGCATCAGGTCGGTGCGGCGGATGCGGACATCGACGATCTCGATGCCGAGCGCCAGCGCCTCACCGCGAACTTGGTTGCCCATTTCCTTCATCATCACGTCACGGTCCTTGGACAGCGCCGCCTCGAAGGTGCGCCGTCCATAGGTTTGGCGCAACGCAGCGTCGAGGCGGGTCTCGATGCGCATCTTGGCGCGCGCCAGATCGGCGCCCACGGTCTGGCGGAATTTCTGCGAGTCGGCGATACGGGCGACGGTCAAGGCATCGACCAGATAGCGCCGGCCGTCCACCACCTGCACGCCCTTGTCGAGGCTCTCCCACAGCACGATGCGGTCCTCAACGTAAACCACGTCGTCGGCGATCGGCAGCTTGAAATAGAGGCCAGGCGTCTCGACGATGTGGTTGATCTCGCCGAAGCGCAGCACCAGCGCCTTCTGCCGCTCGTCAACGACGAAATAGGACATATAGGCGGCGATCAGGAATGCGGCGAGTATAACGCCGCCCACGGTCTTCAAACGGCCGTTCATGGGTTGCCTCCGCTTTCGCCGCTGCGCTTCTGGATTTCGGGGAGCGGCAGATAAGGCACGACGCCGGAGCCGCTGGCGCCCTCCTCGATGATCACCTTGTTCGACTGCGCCAGGATCTGCTCCATGGTTTCCAGGAACAGGCGCTGCCGGGTCACATCCTTGGCGTTCTTGTATTCATTGTAGACCGAGATGAAGCGCGCCGCTTCGCCCTGGGCTTCGGCAACCACGCGCGCCTTGTAGCCCTTGGCGTCTTCGACCAGCTTGGCCGCGGCGCCTTCCGCTTCCCGCTGCTTCTGATTGCGGTACTGGTCGGCCTCGTTGATGCGTTCGGCCTGGTTCTGCTCGGCGCGTTGCACTTCTTCGAAGGCCTTGATCACCTGCTGCGGCGGATCGGCCTTTTCCAGATTGACGGCGGTAATGACGATGCCGGACTTGTAGGAATCGAGCGTCGCCTGGCTGATCTGGCGCACCTCGTCCTGGGCGGTCTGACGGCCGGTCGTGCGGATGTCCTCGGCGGGGGTGCGGCCGACGACCTCGCGTATGGCGCTTTCCGCCACCGCCTTGACCACGGATTCCTGGGCTTGCACGTTGAACAGGAAGTCTTCGGGGTCGGCAATGCGCCACAGCACGGTGAATTGGATATCGACGATATTCTGGTCGCCCGCCAGCATCAGGCCTTCATTGTCGCTGGCGCCGAAATTGATCTGGTTTTCGGCATCGACCCTCGGCCGCTCCATGATTTCGACCGGCCACAGGGCAAAATGCAGGCCGGGCCCGACGGTGCGGGTGTATTTGCCTAGTCTCAGCACCACGCCGCGCTCGTCGGCCTGGACCTGATAGATTGAATTAAAGAGCCAGAACGCGCCGATCAGCACCACTGGCAAGAGCCAGCTCCTCCTGCCGCCGGAGGGGATGATGTTCTTCAGGGTTTCCTGGCCGCGGCGGATCAATTCTTCCAGATCGGGCGGATTGGGCCCGCGGTTTCCCCCTTGCGGTCCGCGCGGTCCCTGCCCCCACGGGCCTTGCCCCCAGGGGCCCGGGTTTCCTCCGCCTCCGCCTTCCTTGTTCCACGGCATTCTTGGTCACCCTCCGGTCGTTCTTGCTTTGGCGTCCGATATAGGTAGCCCGCCCGCCCATGTCCATGGGATTGGC
>JANMQB010000445.1:0-1811 GCA_031370155.1 Hyphomicrobiales bacterium
TATGTCACCCACGACCAGGTCGAGGCCATGACCATGGCCGACCGCATCGTCGTCATGAATGCCGGCGCGGTCGAGCAGGTGGGCACGCCGCTCGAGCTCTACGACCGCCCGGACAATCTCTTCGTGGCGGGCTTCATCGGCTCGCCGGCCATGAACCTGATCAAGGGCACAATCCGGGTGAAGGGCAAGCCGGCGTTTCTCTCCGACGGCGGTGTGACGCTACCGCTCGCTTCCGTCCCGCGCGGCGCCGATGGTAGGCCCGCCGTCTACGGCATCAGGCCGGAACATTTTTCGCTGGGCGGCCGCGATGTCAAGGCCGTGGTCGCGGTCATTGAGCCCACCGGATCGGAGACCCAGGTCTTCGCCAGGCTCGGCCCCCACAAGATCGTCGGCGTGTTCCGCGAGCGCGTCTCAGCCAAGCCCGGCCAAACGCTCCCCATGGCCCCCGATGCCGCCGCCGTCCATCTCTTCGATGAAGCCAGCGGGCAGCGGATCAATTGACATGACGGCGAAACCTGGCGGTGTCGCCATCCTCGGCATTTTCGTGGCCGATCTCGCCTTTCGCGCCGGCCGCATGCCGGCGATGGGCGAAACCATTGCCGGCTCGGGCTTCAAGATGGGGCCGGGCGGCAAGGGCTCGAACCAGGCGGTGGCGGCGGCGAGGGCCGGCGCGCCGGTCACCTTCATTTCCAGGATCGGCAAGGACGAGTTCGGGGCCATCGCCTTGGCCACCTGGCGCCAGGAAGGCATCGTCGCGCAAGTCGCGGAGGCAACCGACCTGCCGACCGGCGCCGCCTTCATCTATGTCAACGACAAGACCGGCGACAACGCCATCATCGTGGTGGCCGGTGCCGCCGCCTCGATTGGCGTGGAGGACGTGGAGAAGGCCGGCGATGCGATCCGCAATTCCACCGTCTTCGTCACCCAGCTTGAGCAACCGGTGGCCGCCGCCCGGCGCGGCCTGGAAATCGCCAAACGGGCCGGCGTCATCACCGTGTTCAATCCGGCCCCGGCCGAGCCCATCGACGATGCGCTCTACGCCCTTTGCGACTACGTGACCCCCAATGAGAATGAAGCGGCACTCCTCAGCGGTATTCCGGTTGCCTCCGTCGCCGATGCGCGCAAGGCGGGCGATGTGCTGCTGGCGAAGGGCGCGGGTGCTGCGCTGATCACGCTTGGCGAAGCCGGAGCGCTGCTTCACACCAAGACCCGCTCGACGCTGATCCCCGCCTTCAAGGCGGGGCCGGTGGTCGAGACCACGGGTGCGGGCGATGCCTTCAACGGCGGCTTTGCCGCGGCGCTCGCCCGCGGCCTGGAGCCGGAAGCCGCCGCCCGCTTCGGCTGTGCCACGGCCGGCCTTTCGGTGACCCGTCCCGGCACCGCGCCGTCCATGCCGCGGCTTGCCGAAATCGAAGCGCTTCTTGTGACAAAGGCTTGAATGCCCACATTTTGTTGACATCCGCCGAGGCTGTTGCATAGTCTCGCCAGCCTTCGTCACCTGTCGAAATTGCGCCACTGCGGAAGACCTCGCGTGTCAACCGGGCGAACGCAACCTCCACGGTTGAGGGGCGGTAAAAACAAGATCATTCGGGAGGTTTTTGCGATGAAAGTAGAACAATACAACCGGCTCACGGCGCTGAACCGGCGCGCCCTGCTCAAGGGTGCGGCCGCCGTTTCCGCGCTTGGCGCCGCGGGCGGCCTCGGCACGCTGTCGCGGCCGGCCAAGGCGCAAAGCGAACTGCGCACCCAGATGCTGCAAATTCCCGGCGTCAACAAGGGCTCGCCGACCGATGCCGATTGGCAAAAGGTTG
>JANMQB010000457.1:0-4304 GCA_031370155.1 Hyphomicrobiales bacterium
CCGTGTGCCAGCGGAAGACCGGTGTGCGGCGGACGGGGAGGAACAGCTTCTTGGTGTGGGCGCCGGCGATCGAGCCGAATGAAAACGGCGTATAGGGCGGCCGGAAGGTGGTGACGCCGATTTCCGGAATGGGCTTGCCGGTCGCCTCCGAGAGAATGCCGAGGCCGTTGAGGTTCGAGGTCTTGCCCTGGTCGGTCGCCATGCCGAAAGTGGTGTAGCGCTTGGTATGCTCGACCGATTCATAGCCTTCGCGCTGGGCGAGTTCGAGATCGGCGGCGGTGACATCGTTCTGGAAATCGATGAAGTGCTTGTTGCCTTCGTTGTATTTGCCGGTGGCCGGCGCGAACCAGATGGACTCGAGCGGCTGCTGCGGCTCCTGTTCGGTTTTCGGCGCCTTGAGCTTGGCGGATTTTGCCTTGGGCCGCGCCGCCTTCGCCGCCGCCTCTCCCGCCGCAAAGCCCTCGCTCAGTATATCGGCGAGGGCGAATGTGCCGTTGGCGGCACCGATGGCCTGGATGGGATCGGCATGGCTATCCGGCCGGAAGCTCTGCAGCGACTCGTCGAATTTGATCTTGCCGCCATTGTGGCACCACAGATGCAGCGCCGGATTCCAGCCGCCCGACATGGCGATGAAATCGCACTCGACCTTCTTCTCGGCGATGACGCGGCCCTGACCCTTGCGGTAGGCGGCGACCTTGACATCGGTGATGTTCGATCCGCCGAAGCTCGTGTGCACGGCGGAAATGACGGAACTCGTGGCGACATCGATGCCGGCTTGGCGTACCTTGGCCGGTAGCGCTCCCTCGGCGCGGCCGCGCGAATCGACGATGCGCACGCCGATGCCGGCCTGCTTCAGTGCCAATGCCGTGAGATAGGCATCGTCATTGTTGGTGAACACCACGCCCGCGGCACCGGGAGCAACGCCGTAGCGCGCCACCATGGCGCGGGCGGCTCCGGCCAGCATGATTCCGGGCCGGTCGTTGTTGGCAAAGGCGATGGGCCGCTCGATGGCGCCCGAGGCGAGGATCACGCGGCCGGCCCGCACCTTCCACAAACGGTGGCGCGGCACGCCGGCGGCGATTGCCGCCGGATCGTGATCGGCCACGCGCTCGAACAGCATGAGATGATTGTGGTGCCAGTGGCCGATAGCGGTGGTGCGGGTCAGCACATGCGCGTTTTCGGCCTCGGCCAGGCCTTGCGCCTTCTCCCACGCCCAGTCGATCTGCGGCTTGCCGTCGATCAAGCCGCCGGAAATATCAGCCAAGCCGCTGAAGCGCGGATTCTCGTCGGCGACGATGACGGTGGCACCGCTTGCCGCCGCCGCTTCCGCCGCCGCGAGGCCGGCAACGCCCGCACCTACCACCAGCACATCGCAATGCACGTGAATCTGCTCGTAAGTATCGGGATCGCGGCCTTCCGGCGCATGGCCGAGCCCCGCGGCGCGGCGGATCAAGGGCTCGTAGACATGCTTCCAGAAGCTCTTCGGCCACATGAAGGTCTTGTAATAGAAGCCGCCGGGGAAGAAGCGCGAGAACTTGTTGTTGAGCGCGCCGATATCGAAATTGAGCGACGGCCAACGGTTCTGGCTCACCGCCACCAGGCCGTCGTAAAGCTCGACCTGGGTGGCGCGCAGATTGGGCTCGTGCCGCGCCCCGTCGCCGACGCCGGCCAGCGCGTTCATCTCTTCGGCGCCGATCCCCACAAGCCCACGCGGCCGGTGATATTTGAAACTGCGTCCGAAGACGCGCTGGCCGCTGGCTAGCACGGCGGAGGCTAGCGTGTCGCCGGCAAATCCGGTCATCGGCTTACCGTCGAAGTTGAAGTGCATCTTCCTGGTGCGGTCGATCAGGCGGCCGCCCGCCGCAAGGCGATAGGGCTTGCTGCTCATTTTCCGGTCCCCGCCTTGAGCTTATCCTTGAAGAAGGCAGCCCATTCGCCGGTGGCCGCGAGCATCAATTCGCGCGGCGGCAGTTCGGTGATACCGTAGAAGGCCTTGAATTCCATGGTCAGCGTGTCGCGGCCCGCGTGGAACCACTTGCCGCAGCCGCGGTCGCAGCGCCAGCGCTCGAAATGCAGGCCCTTCGGGTTATGGCGGATGAACAGGTAATCGCGCTGCTGTTCATCGGTGATATTGGCCGGATCGTGGGTGGCCGGGCGGCGGATATGGGCCTGGCCGCCGGCATGAAAATCGGTCTCGTCGCCTTCGGCGCCGCAGACGGGGCATTTGACGGTCAGCATACGGACGAACTCCTAGTGCGCCACCGCCGCGGAGACGCTCTCGTCGATCAGGCGGCCTTCGGCGAAGCGGTTGAGGCCGAAGGGCTCGGCGATGGGATGCGGGCGGCCGTTGGCGATGGTATCGGCGAAGACCCAGCCCGAGCCGGGTATCGACTTGAAGCCGCCGGTGCCCCAGCCGCAATTGACATAGAGCCCTTCGACATCGGTCTTGCCGATGATCGGCGAGCGGTCGCCGGTCATGTCGACGATGCCGCCCCACATGCGCAAGCATCGCAGCCGCGAGATGATCGGGAAAGTTTCGACCAGCGCCGTCACCGTGTGTTCGAGCGCCGGGAAGGAGCCGCGCTGCGAATAGTTGTTGTAAGGATCGGTGCCGCCGCCGACGACCAGCTCGCCCTTATCCGACTGGCTGATATAGCCGTGCACCGTGTTGGCCATCACCACGCAGTCGATGACCGGCTTGATCGGCTCCGAGACCAGCGCCTGCAGGCACAGACTCTCGATCGGCATGCGCACGCCCGCCATCTGCATTATGGTGGAGACATGGCCCGCCGTGACCACGGCGATTTTGCCCGTTCGGATCGTTCCCCTGGTGGTCTCGAGCCCCGTGACCTTGCCGCCCTCGCGGTTGATGCCGGTCACTTCGCAATTCTGGATGATGTCGACGCCGAGAGAATCGGCGGCCCGCGCATAGCCCCAGGCCACCGCATCGTGGCGCGCCGTCCCGCCGCGCGGCTGGTAATAGGCGCCGAGGATTGGATAGCGGCATTGCGGATCGTCGTTGACGATCGGCACGATCTCCTTCACCTCGGCCGGCGCGATCATGCGGCAGTCGAGGCCGGCGAGGCGGTTGGCGTGGGCGGTGCGCTTGAAGGCGCGGAACTCATGCTCGGTCTGGCACAGCATCATCACGCCGCGCGGGCTGAACATCATGTTGAAGTTCAGTTCCTGCGACAGGTTTTCGTAGAGCGAGCGGGCCAGCTCATAGATGGCGATCGAGGCATCCTGCAGATAGTTGGAGCGGATGATTGAGGTGTTGCGCCCGGTATTGCCGCCGCCGAGCCAGCCCTTTTCGACGACCGCGATATTGGTCATCTTGTGGTTCTTGGCGAGGTAATAGGCGGTGGCGAGCCCGTGGCCGCCGGCGCCGACGATCACCGCGTCATATTCGGGCTTGGGCGCGGGCGAGCGCCAGGCGCGCTCCCAGTCCTTGTGGTAGTTCATCGCGTTGCGGGCGAGCGAGAACACGGAATAACGCGGCTTCATGGATCTGTCCTTAAGGCTGGCGCTATGTAACAAAAGGGGGCTGCCGCCACCAAGGGTTTTCCGACGCCCCAATGCCGCCATGCGACAATGCGACGGAGACGCGGGCAGCACCGGTGAACTAGATAGCGGGCGGCTGTAGGAAGAACTCATAGAGCCATGATCTGGTTGGTATTTGCGATAATGACGGCAACGGTGCTGGCAGCGCTGCTGATGCCGCTGGTCTTCAAGCTGTTCTGAACACGATGGGCCCCCATGCAAACCAAGCTCGCCGCTGAATTCCAAGGCACCCGCCAGGATCGCCGTGTGGCTCGTCGGCCCGCCGACTTCCGTCGCGAAGCCGAGCACAAATTCCTTCTTCAGATTCGCCGTCTCGCTGGGTGTCAGGTTGTGGGCGAGGATGATCGCCGACTCGGTGAGGTCGGACAGTTCCTGCCGCCGCTTGCCGAGCAACTGCCGCAGCAAGCGGTTCTTCAAATCGTAGATGTCCTGCGCCCGCTCGGCGTGATACCGGCTGCCGAGGTCAGAGAAGAGCTTCGCGTACTTGTCGAGGACGATGTCACACGCCCGCTCTGGCGTATTGGTTTCGACGCGAATCAGCCGCTCGATCTCGCCCACCAATTCCGGCGACCGAGCCATCAAGAGGTGCGCCCCAAAGATCGCCCCCAGTTCGCTGCCGAGCCGCTCCGTCGCGACACGTTGATTTTCCTCAATGTCAGCACAGACGGCGTCGAGCGCCGCGTGAAACCGGTCGATCTCCGCGTCAATCTCCGCCTTGCTGGTGTAGTGCCGCTGGACTTTGA
>JANMQB010000466.1:0-5125 GCA_031370155.1 Hyphomicrobiales bacterium
TCGCTGCAGCAGGAGCTCGGCCGGATCAGGAACAAGACGGGCGAGCTGGTGGGCCGCCTGGTCCTCGGCGTCATCCCGTCGGCGCTGCCCATGGTGTCGCTCTTGACCAAGGCGATGCAGGCCGGCCACGCCTCGGTCGAATTCACCGTGCTCTCCCACAGCTCCGAGGAAATCCTCCGTGCACTGACCGATTTCTCGATCGACGGCGGCGTCACCTATCTCGACAACGAGCCGGTCGAAGGCCTGTTGCAGGCGCCGCTCTACACGGAGCGCTATTGCCTGTTCCTCGCCGAGACTCATGCCCTGGCGGGGCGCGCCTCCGTCACCTGGCTCGAGGCCGCCCAGGAGCCGCTCTGTCTCCTCACCCCCAACATGCAGAACCGCCGCATCGTCGACCGCGCCTTCCTCGCCGCCAATGCCCATCCCTCGCCGCGGCTCGAGACCAATTCGATCATGAATCTCTTCGCCTCGGTCAGGGCCATGGGGCTGGCCAGCATCATGCCGGAATATTTCCTCAACATCCTGGGCCCCATGCAGGCCATCAAGGCGGTGCCCCTCACCGAGCCCAAGGTCGAACATTCGGTCGGTCTCGTGGCGGTCGCCCGCGAACCCCTGTCACCCCTGATCTCCGCCCTCTTCGCCGCCGCCCAGCGGTTCAAGGCCTGACCGGTGCTCCTATCCTTTATCTCCCGGTGGCCGATATTTGATCGACGCGGCCTTTTGCATGGCTGCGAGCGTCTCCTCAACGGTCAGCAAGACAGTCGTCTGAATGGAGCTCAGGGCTCCGCCAGCGCCGATCGCCATCGCCGTGGCTGCCGCCGAGACGTTGTCCGGAGCCTCCCACAAGTTGTATCCGTCGTGATCGCCGAAGGCATACCAGAAACCGTGCAGCTTTCCGCCGACCGCTTCGATGTACTGCTTGGCTGCCGCCCGGCGGTCCTCGGGGTTCTTGATGAGCTTCGCCCATGTTGCCGGCGTGTAACTGAACCGGGTCAGGTAAAACGGCATCGGTCTTCCTCCTTCGCTTTCATCCCGCCGGCGGTCAAAGTGTGCCGGATCGGACGACCTATCTCCCGCTGCAGGAGCTAATCAACGATGGAGCCTCTTCGCACTCCGGCTGTCAAGCCCTTGATCGGCATGTCCCGGATGACGCGCTAGCGAGGACATTACCCGGAAAATGCACAACTACTTTTCCTCGATGGAAAGACCGCCATCACCGATGTTGATCTCGATGCCGGTCTTCTGCCGCTCCTGGTACAAAAGATAGCCCAAGATCACGGTGACGACGCCGAGCGCGCCGAAGATGAGGTAGAGAACATTGCGATTCATGGTCCGGGAGTCCTTTTGTTGCTTTGCCCTTGATACCAGTATCTCCTTCACGCCGCCTATGTGATCGGCAGCCATACTTTCCGATCGTTCAGTTCATCCTCCGCAACGATCAGTTTTTCTGCTTCATCGGTTTCACAATGCAGCATCCAGCGGAGCGGGCTCTCAATTTCACCGTAGGGAGCGGCAACGGTGTATGTGTGACCGGCATGAATACCTGAGAGCTTCTTGTACCGTGCATTGATCATATTCGTAACTACTCCCAATTTCCAACTTCTATCAAACTATCCATCCGGCACCGGCAAGGCAATGGGCCGGAGGATAGACAATTGACAACATGACGCCGGTAATCGCTACCGCCGCCTCAAACGCCATGACCGGCAGGTCATGGGGCTCGAAGATTTCTCCGAGGCCGATATTGCCCTCCTCGAAAAATCCCAGGCCCCGGAAGAGGCCAAAGCCTTCGATGCCGAAGTGAAGCGCTGAACTTTGCCGCTTCCCGAACCGGTCCCCGGACGGCGGCGGTACAAGAGCGGGTTGCAGTTGAATTGTTTAACTTTTTTTCCGTCATCCCGGCGAAAGCCGGGACCCATTTGTCCGCGTGACGATTCCCCAACGACTGCGACGTGTCCAAGCTGATCAGTGGGTCCCGGCTTTCGCCGGGATGACGATTTTTATAATGAAATCAAAATCATATCCGGAACACGACAGTACGAAGCGGACGCGTCGGATGGCCACTCTGAATGTTGCAAAATCTCGGATCAAGCAATGCCATATCCGACGATTCAAATCGTCACAGAATCGTCACAGAATAGATCCGCTCCGCCCGCCGTCCGCAAGTTCAAGACTTGACCCGGATCAAAGCGGCGCGGCCGGCTTTTCGAACATTGCACCGTAGTGATAGGGCGGCAGATCGACGACGCGGGCCAGCCGGAGTCCGGCCGGCTCAACGGCCGCCGCGACATCGTCAGGCGTCATGCGCATTTCGGTCCGCGGGCCGCGCGGCTCTCCCAGCACGGTCGTCTCCTCGCGCGAGCGCCGGTGCCAGTTGACGACGACGAACCGACCGCCCGGCTTCAGGACGGCCGTGACGGCGGTGGCGAGGCGCGCCTTGTCGGGCACGCCGTGGAAGGTGTTGGCGATGAGAACCAAGTCTGCCGGCCACGGCACGTGTGTTGAGACCTCGTACGCATCGCCCGTGATGAATGTGCAGTTGCTGGCACCCGTCGCGGCGACCTTCGCACGAGCCAGGTCCAGCATGCGTGGATCGATGTCGATGGCGACAACACGCCGCGCCATGCGCGCCAGCGCAGCGGTGAAAAGCCCGTCACCGCAACACAGATCGACCACGTCCATGCCAGGCTTGACGCCCAGCGTCGCGAGTGTCTGCCCCGGGTCGGGCCACAGCCTGTTCCACCAGTCGCGGTCCGGCATCACTGTCGCTGGGAAGAAGCCTTCGATCGCTTTCTCGCTTGCCATCATCAAAATCAGGCCGCCGCCCGCAAATTCACGATTTGACCGGGATCAAGGCGGGCCAGCCGGCAGCCGCCTCTTATGCCGTCAAAGGAGCGATGGCCATGACCCAGGACGTTAATTCCGGATTTATGTACTGTACGAAAGTAAACCACGCCGTTTCGCTGGACCAGTCGGAAGGGCAATGCCGCAGCAGTCATGATTGCGGCCCCGGCGCCTGCCCGTTGGAACATGAGTTCCGGGACGACCGGTTTGCCCGCTCCCTCGCAGCTTTGGGCGCCGGCATCGGTAGTTTGTGGACGAAGCCGCGGGGTTAACGGCCTCGAGCGCTGTTCATCAGCCGTCTCTATGATCCCATAGAAGGCGGCAATTGGCGTTTGCCCGGCAGTTCGGCCATAATGCCGCATGTCCGGAAAGCATAGCCTCATTAACACCTTGCCGCGCGAACTTGACTTGGCGAAAGCCATCGCGGCGCGATACGGCGACAAGCCCGACGCGCTGCTCGAAATCCTCCACGACCTGCAGCATGAGCTAGGCTCGATCCCCGAGGCCTGCCTGCCGGTGCTGGCCAAGGCATTGAACCTGTCGCGGGCCGAAGTGCACGGCGTCGTCAGTTTCTACCACGATTTCCGCCGCACCCCGGCGGGGCGCCATGTGGTCAAGGTCTGCCGGGCCGAATCCTGCCAGTCGATGCAGGGCAACGAATTGGCCGCGGCGGCGCAGAAGCTACTCAAGATCAAGTTCGGCGAGACGACGCCCGATGGCGCGGTGACCCTGGAAGCGGTATACTGTCTCGGCAATTGCGCCCTGTCGCCGGCCATCATGGTCGATGGCCGGCTGAAGGGCCGCGTCGATGCAAAGGCGTTCAAGAAGATCGCCGCGGAGCTCGCCGCATGATCAGGATCTATGTGCCCCGCGATTCCGCCGCCCGCTCGGTCGGAGCCGATGAGGTAGCCGACGCCATCCTGGCCGAAGCCAAGGCGAAGAAGATCGGCGTCGAGATCGTCCGCAACGGCTCGCGTGGCCTGTACTGGCTGGAGCCCTTGGTCGAAGTCGAGACCGCCCAGGGCCGCTTGGCCTACGGCCCGGTGAAGCCATCCGACGTATCCTCGCTGTTCAAGGCGAAGTTCCTGGAGGGGGCCAAGCACAAGCTGGCGCTCGGCCGGATCGAGGATCATCCCTATCTCAAGAATCAGGAGCGCCTGACCTTCGCGCGCTGCGGCATCACCGATCCCTTGTCGGTTGCCGATTACCTGGCCCATGGCGGATTTACCGGACTGCGGAAGGCGCTCGGCATGAGCGGCGCCGAGGTGGTGGCGCAGGTGACCGAATCGGGCCTGCGCGGGCGCGGCGGGGCCGGCTTTCCCGCCGGCATCAAGTGGAAGACGGTGCTCGACGTTGAGGCCGCCCAGAAATACGTCTGCTGCAACGCCGACGAGGGCGACAGCGGCACCTTCGCCGACCGCATGGTGATGGAGGGCGATCCCTTCATGCTCATCGAGGGCATGGCGATTTCCGGCATCGCAACGGGCGCGACCCGCGGTTTTATCTATATCCGCTCGGAATATCCCGACGCCATCGCCGTCATGAAGGAGGCGATCCGCATCGCCTCCGAGGCGAAGTGGCTCGGCGCCAATATTCAAGGTACGGACAAAAACTTCACCATCGAAGTCCGCCGCGGCGCCGGCGCCGATATCTGCGGCGAGGAAACGGCGATGCTCGAAAGCCACGAGGGCAAGCGCGGCATGTTCCGGCCGAAGCCGCCGAACCCGGCGCTCTCCGGTCTCTTCGGCAAGCCCACGGTCATCAACAATGTGCTGACCTTCGCCGCCATCCCCTACATCCTCGCTTATGGCGGGGCGGCCTACAAGAATTACGGCATGGGCCGGTCGCGCGGCACGCAGCCCTTCCAGCTGGCCGGAAACATCAAGCGGGGCGGCCTCATCGAGAAGGCCTTCGGTGTCACACTCCGCCAACTGATCGAGGATTTCGGCGGCGGCACCTATACGGGCCGGCCGCTGCGCGCCGTGCAGGTGGGCGGCCCGCTCGGTGCTTATCTCCCGGCATCGAAGCTCGATCTGCCGATGGACTACGAAGCCTTCGCCGCCGAGAACGCAATGGTCGGCCATGGCGGCATCGTGGTCTTCGACGACAGCGTCGACATGGCGGCGCAGGCCCGTTTTGCCATGGAGTTCTGCGCCATCGAATCATGCGGCAAGTGCACGCCCTGCCGCATCGGCTCGATCCGCGGCGCCGAGACGATCGACAAGATCGTGGCCGGCATCGACCGCGACGCCAATCTCGAGCTCCTCGACGATCTCTGCCA
>JANMQB010000468.1:0-3614 GCA_031370155.1 Hyphomicrobiales bacterium
ATGAAGCTGCCGCCGCCGGCCTTGAGCCCCAGCGGCCAGCCCATGGTATGGGTGACCTGGCCCGGCTTGTGATTTTCGGGCAGCACTTCCCACAGCTCTTTCATGCCGAGGCCGTATTTCTGCGGCTCGCGGCCCTCCGAGAGATTGAACCTGGCGATGATCTCCTTGGCGAGCGAACCATGCACGCCTTCGGCGATGAAGACATATTTGCCGAGAAGCTCCATGCCGGGCTGGTAGTCGGGCTTGTGCGATCCGTCCTTGGCAATTCCCATGACGCCGGCGACCACGCCTTTGACCGAACCATCGGCGCGGTAGAGAACTTCCGAGCAGGCAAAGCCCGGATAGATTTCAACCCCGAGGGCTTCCGCCTGCTTCGCCAGCCAGCGGCAGACATTGCCGAGCGAGACGGCGTAATTGCCGTGATTGTTCAGGAGTGGCGGCATCAGTATATTGGGAAGCCTGAGCGCCCCCGCCTTGCCCAGCACATAGAAGCGGTCTGCGGTGACCGGCGTGTTGAGGGGCGCGCCCTTCTCCTTCCAGTCTGGGATCAGCTCGTTGAGGGCAATGGGATCGATGACGGCGCCCGACAGGATATGGGCGCCGACCTCGGAGCCCTTTTCGAGAACGCAGACGGAAATTTCGGAAGAGAGCTGCTTGAGGCGGATGGCGGCGGCGAGGCCGGCGGGACCGGCGCCCACGATCACCACGTCATATTCCATCGCCTCGCGCCGCATCTGTTCCACGGTCCGTTCTCCTGCCTATGCCTGCCGGGTGGCGCCCGTTATAGTGCCGGCAAGAACCCAGACAAGCCGCCAGTTGGGACATGCCGCGGAAGCAAAACGACATGACGGCCGCCGAGGCCGCCGCCGCACTCGCCTGGCTCGCCGAGATGGGAGCCGACGAGGCGATCGGCGAGGCGGCGATTGACCGGTTCGCGGCGTCCGTGCCGAAGCCGGTAGCGGCTGTGGAGCCGGCGCGGCCCAGGCCGCAGGCTGCCTCGGGCGATGCGGTCGCCGATGCCCGGGCGATCGCCGCTGCTTGTCAGAGTCTCGACGAGCTTGCCGCGGCCTTGGCCGCCTTCGATGCCTGCCCCTTGAAGCGCACGGCGACGCAATTGTGCTTCGCCGACGGCAATCCCAATGCCAGGGTAATGCTGGTCGGCGAAGCGCCGGGGCGCGACGAGGATATCCGGGGCAAGCCCTTCGTCGGCCGCTCCGGCCAGTTGCTCGACCGGATGCTGGCGGCGGCCGGCCTGTCGCGGCAGGCGCGGGACCGTGAGTCGTCGGTCTATATCACCAATGCGATTTTCTGGCGCCCGCCCGGCAACCGCACGCCGACCGAGGCGGAGACCGCCATGTGCCTGCCCTTCCTCATGCGCGCCATCGAATTGCAGCGGCCGGATTTCATCGTCTGCCTCGGCGCCACGCCGACCCAGCGCCTGACCGGGCGCAGCGACGGCATCCTGAAATTGCGCGGCAAGTGGTTCGACTTTGAGGCCGCGGGCCGCAAGTTGCCGCTGCTGGCGACTTTGCATCCCGCCTATCTGCTGCGCCAGCCGGCCCACAAGCGGCTGGCCTGGCGCGATCTCCTCACTTTGCGCCAGGCGCTCGATGCCCATTGAGACCGCCGATCTTCTGCTGTTCCTGACCGCGGCGCTGACGCTGAACCTGACGCCCGGCAACGACATGATGTTCGTACTCGGCCAATCGCTGAAGGGTGGCGCGCGGGTAGGCATTGCGGCGAGCCTCGGCATCGCCACGGGCACGCTGATTCATATGGCGCTGGTGGGGCTCGGTGTGGCGGTGCTCCTGGCGCAATATCCCACGGTGTTCGATTTGATCCGCTATGCCGGTGCAGCATATCTCCTCTGGATCGCGTGGAAGACCTTGACGTCACCGATCGCCGTGGTGAAGGACGGCGCCCAGCGCAGCGCCTTCGCCGCCTGGCGCGACGGGGCGCTGGTCAATGTCTTCAATCCCAAGACCATCGTGTTCATGTTTGCTTTCCTGCCGCCCTTTATCCGGCCGGAGAACGGCTCGCCGCTGCTGCAGCTTTTGATTTTCGGCGCGGTCTTCAATGCGGGCGGCACGCTGATCAATTTCGCCGTCGCCGCTTTCGCTGGGAGGATCGGTGAAAAACTCGCGGGCGACCAGCGCATCGCCCGCCGGTTGGCGCGCGCCTCGGCGGGACTCTTTGTGATCCTCGCAGCCCGCATGGCTTTCGAGCGGCGCTAGCGCCGCATCCGACTGAGCGTCAATTTTCTTGTCTTTATTTTGCCACCTCGGAATCCTATTTTTAAATCATGCCGCGCATCGACGAGACCCGCGCCTTCGTGCCAGTCAGGATCGCCGTCCTGACGATCTCCAACTCGCGCACGCTGGAGGACGACACTTCCGGACAGACGCTTGCCGACCGCATCGTCGAGGCCGGCCATGCGCTGTCGGCCCGCAAGATCGTCAAGGACGAGATCCGCGCCATCCGGGCGGTGATCCGCGACTGGACCAATCGCCACGACATCGATGTGATCGTCTCGACCGGCGGCACCGGGCTCACCGGCCACGATGTGACGGTGGAAGCGATGCGGCCGCTGTTCGAGAAAGAGATCGAGGGCTTCGCCACGCTGTTCCATGTGATCTCGTTCCAGAAGGTCGGCACCTCGACCATCCAGTCGCGCGCCACCGCCGGCATCATGAAAGGCAAATATATCTTCTGCCTGCCCGGCTCGCCGGGCGCCTGCAAGGACGGCTGGGACGAAATCCTAAAGGCCCAGCTCGATTTCCGCCACCGCCCGTGCAATTTCGTCGAGATCATGCCGCGGCTCGAAGAGCATCTCAAGCGTGCCAAGGCGTGACCGGATGCATTTCCTCACGGGCCTGTGAAAATGCCTTTTCCAACGTGATTAACAATTGATTTGAACCCCTGAAACCTTCCGCAACCGCCTGATTCCACACAGTTTTTTCCTCTCTCACCCGTCATGCGGGTTGATTCGATTTGGCCTGCGGCAATCAGTACATTGCAGTCATCGGAAGCGCGATGACCGCGGTTCCAAGCAACGCAAAACTCAACGGAGACCTACCATGAAGAAGATCGCTCTTACCCTCGCCGCCATCGCCGCCCTGTCGACCGCCGGCTTCGCCGCCAGCAAGCGCACCGCGGACCTCCGCGACCTGCAGTCCCAGGACGGCTCGGCCGTGACTTTCGTCAACGGCGCAGGGCTCGAAGTTGCCGGCTCGGCGACCAACTACGAGCGCCTGATCGCACAGATCATGTTCAACGAGACCAGCGACAATTAATCGTTTCGCTGCTTGCCAATTTGGGCCGGGCTTGATGCCCGGCCTTAACTTTTGTTCTTGATTTGTTCGCGCCGCTGTGGCAGCTTGCCGGCATGACCACGCTCATCGACAAGCGCCAGTCGACAGGTTTCGACCCGGCCCTGCTGGGTGCCGGGCGCTATACGGCGCTGGCGCCGCAGACGCGCGGGCGCGGCGCGCGCAATAACCAATCGGGCCGCTATGAGCGGCAGATACGGGCGCTGTTCGACGACGGTTGGGAAGCACTCGAAGACCTGCCGCCGCTCAAGACCACGGTGTTCCTCGAAACGCCGAAGTCGATCA
>JANMQB010000473.1:0-1908 GCA_031370155.1 Hyphomicrobiales bacterium
GCTGGGCCTCGAGGCGGATCAAGACATCGTTGGGCGAGCCGAATTCCTGCAATTCGGCCGAACCGAGGTCGAGCCTGTCGATCTTGCCGCGCAGCTCGTCGAGACTGGCGGGCTCCGCGGTGCGGATGCTGACCACGGTTCCGCCCTTGAAATCGACGCCGACATTGAGGCCGACAATCACGAACAGCAGGATGGCCGCGGCGCAGAGGAGGCCCGAGACGAAAAAGCCAAAACGGCTCAGCCGCATGAAGGCGATCTTGGTGTCGTCGGGAATGAACCGGATGGGTTTCATGGATCGCCTCCGCCTAGAGCGGAACCTCCTTGGGCCGCTTGGCCCGGACCCACCACGAGATGATGAGGCGGGTCAGGGTGAAGGCGGTGAACATCGTTGTGATGATGCCGATCGAAAGCGTGATGGCAAAGCCGCGGATCGGGCCCGAACCGATGCCGAACAGCACGACGGCGGCGATCAGGGTGGTGATGTTGGCGTCGAGAATGGTGGCGAGGGCGGCCCGGAAGCCCGTCTCGATGGCATTGATCGCGGTGCGGCCGTGGCGCCATTCCTCGCGGATGCGCTCAAAGACCAGCACGTTGGAATCGACCGCCATGCCCATGGTCAGGACGATGCCGGCGATGCCGGGAAGGGTGAGGGTGAAACCGAAAACCGACATCAGCGCGATCAGCATCAGCAGATTGGCGATGAGCGCGACATTGGCGAAAATGCCGAACAGCCCGTAGGCGATCACCGTGAAGATGAGGACGCCGATCAGTCCGATGATCGAGGCAATGACGCCCGCCCGGATCGAATCGGAGCCAAGGCTCGGTCCCACGGTGCGCTCCTCGACGATCGTCAGCCTGGCCGGCAGCGCGCCGGAGCGCAGCACGATCGCCAGGTCGCTGGTCTCCTCGACGGTGAAATTGCCGGAAATCTGGCCGGAGCCGCCGAGAATCGGTTCGTTGATGCGCGGATAGCTCACCACCACCTCGTCGAGAACGATGGCGAAGGGCTTGCCGACATTCTCCGCCGTCAGCTTGCCGAAGCGGACGGCGCCCTTCTGGTTGAAGCGGAAGGTAACGACCGGCTGGTTCTGTTGATCGAAGCCGGGCTGGGCGTCGTTCAGGTCGGCGCCGTCGACAGTGGCGCGGCTCGAGGTGTGCACCCACAGCATCTGGTCCTTGTTCTCCTTGAGCGGCAGCGCGGCGCATTCGGGCGGCGGGTTTTGGCCGGTGCCGGTGGGCTGGTCGTCGCAGAGCAACTGGAAGGTCAGCTTGGCGGTGCGGCCGATCACATCCTTGACGCGGTCGGGGTCCTGGATGCCGGGAAGCTGTATGGTGATGCGGTCCTTGCCCTGCTGCTGGATCGTCGGCTCGGTGGTGCCCAGCGCGTTGATGCGGCTCTCGACGATCTTCAGCGACTGGGCGATGGCGCGCGAAACCTTGGCGTCGAGGCCCGGTCTGGAGAAAGTGAAGGTGAACTGCTGGTCCTGCTGCGACAAATCGAAGAGATTCTGGGCAATACCCGTGGACAGGAACCCGCCGGGATCGATCGGCTGCACCAGCTTCCGCAGCTCGGTCTCCGCCCGGTCGAGATCGGCGGCATTGGTGATGCGCACCGCAACGCCGTCATCGCCGCGGTTGATGCCCTGATAGCCGATCTTCGCCTCGCGCAGCGCGGCGCGGATGTCGCCGGTCAATTGCTGGACGAGCTGGCCCTTGAGATGATTGCGGTCGACTTCCATGAGCACATTGGAGCCGCCCTGCAAATCGAGACCCAATGTCATCGGCCGGGCGATCGTATATTGCGCCAGCACATCGCGCCACGAGGCGGGCAGCGCGTTGGGCAGCGCCAGAAGCACCGCCAGCACCACCGAAGCGAGGATGGCGAAAGTCTTCCAGCGGGAAAAGTGC
>JANMQB010000484.1:0-2202 GCA_031370155.1 Hyphomicrobiales bacterium
CAGCGGCGCGAAATGCGCTCGTCCCGTCTCGATCAGGCGTTCGCCCGCATCGGCGGGAAGGGCGGAGGGATACCGCCTGAAGAAATCGCCGAGGACTGCGTGAAACAAGGTGCCGCGCAGCGCGAAATCCGGCGCCTTGGCGATTTCATCCAGCGGTTGGAGGCCGAGGACATGGCGGGCATAGATGGCATAGGGATCGCGGATCAGGGTTTCGATCCGCGTGACGCTGTGACGGGTTGGCCGCGCATCGGCGGGCGGTTTCGGCAAGGGCTTTGCACATGGCGTCACCGCTTCCGGTTCGTCGAGTGCTGCGGCCCATTGCTGCCATGGACTGCCGGTGCCCGGTTTCTCGGCGATTGCGGCGGACTTGATCAGCATCTGCAAGCGCAGGATCCAGCGCGAGGCGATCGCCGGTGAATCGCCGATGCGCCGCGACCAGACCAGATGGACACGATCGCAGCCGAAGGCCTGGACGAAATCATGGGCGGTCTGGCCGATGTCGCGTTCCGGCTGCGGCATGGCGAGTATGTCGCGCATCGGCCGGTTGAGCCAGGGACCGGATTCGGGCCGCTGGGGCCATATTCCCTCGTTGAGGCCGCCGAGAACGGCGATGTCGGGCCTGACCAAACGTGCCTCGAGAAGTCCCAATATCGCAAGCCGCGGATGGGCTGGCCGCCGCGGACGCAGTGGGGCCGACATCATGCGGTGGCGCAGGATAGACGCGGCACAAGCGAAGCTGCAATCTGAAAGCCGCGGCGCCTCGGCAATGAGCTCATCGACGAGTGACCCCAGTTCCTCGCCCGCCTCTCCCTGCCACAGGGCGGAACCCGCAACGGCCTCACACATCTCGATGATCGCGTGAAGGTGATCGAAGAGCGGCGCTGTTGGCCGGCGCGACAAGGGTTCGAGACAGGCGGCAGCGCGGCTTGCGAAATCCGCCATGCCGTTCCAGTCCTCATCCGAAAGGTTCCGCACCAGCGGGTGAGCGTGGTTATCGGCGGCACTCAGGCTGCGGCAGCGCTGAACCGCGGCTGCGAAATCGGCGATGCCGCATCCATTGTAGTCGTTGCGGAACAGGGCGATCTCGATGGCGCGCGATGCCCGGCGCGCGGCATCCGGCTCCATGCCGAATCGGCAAAGCGGGTGACTGAAAAGCGCGTTCAAAGCCTCGGCTGGAAAGTCCGCCAGCGCTGCCGCGAGGACCAGATTGATAAGTGCGGCGCCCGCGAAGCGGATTAGGGGCTCGCCGGCCGAATCGTCGATCTCGATTGCCCAGCGCGTCAATTCGGCTTTCACGCGGCGGGCAAGTTCGCGATCCGGCGTTACCAATGCCGCTGTCTTATCGGGACTCTCCAGCGCGTGGCGGAGAATGAGCGCGATGGCCAGTGCCTCTTCCTGGCGCGAGCGCGCCTCGACAAGTTCGACACCCGCAAGTGCGCCACGGAGCGCTTGGCGCTTCTCGGTAACGGTTTCCCGCCAGCCTTCCGAGGTCTCCGCCGGCCGCATGATCTCGCTCGCCAGCCAGTCGCGTGGCGAGGATTGGGCTTGCGGGAAGACCGCCACATCGGCACGCGTCACACCGAGATCGGCGAGCAGAAGCTTGAGGATATGCTGCGGATGCTGCGGCCCAACGCTCGCCCAGTCCTCTTCATTCATGTGCGTGTCGAGACCAGGCAGGACCACGGCACCCATGGGAAGGCCGGCAATGGATTTGAGCAGGGCGCGGGTCGCCGGAATGGAACCGGTCGAGCCCGCGGCAATCACCGGCCAGGCAGGCGGATGTTCGGCAAGCCGCCGCGCTTCCAGCCGCAGGAGCCGCGAGCGCCGCTCCATCGGGCCGGTCAGGTGCCATTGGTGAAGCAATGCCGGCAACTTGACGCGCGCCAGGGCAAGAAAATCGAGAATGGCTTCGCGGTGCCCCGCGGATTCGAGTCCGAACAGCTCGGGTATCCTGTCGAAGCCGATCTCCTCGATTTCGAGCCCGTCGATGAGGCGGGCAAGCGATGTGGCAAGCGCCTGCAATTGTTGCGCCGAATCCGTGATCTCCCGCGCCAGGCGGATATGCGGGTTGGCCGCGGCCCATTCGCCGATCAGCGCCATGAGCGCCAGCTCCCTGCCCACCGGCGAAATGGCTTGCGGAAGATCGAGCTCGGCGGGGGAGAAACCCGGCTCGGCGCCGAAGAGATCTTCATCGACATCGCC
>JANMQB010000505.1:0-7101 GCA_031370155.1 Hyphomicrobiales bacterium
TTGAAAGAGTTTTCTCGATATGGAGATCGATGGAGAGATTGTGCTGCAACTGCAGCAGATTGGCGAGGCGCAGCGCGGGTCCATCAAAACCGTCGCTGGCGCGGGCAAGCGAAGCGAGCTCGCTGTCGGCGGCGGAGATGACGACGATCTCCGCCGGCGTCTGCTTGAGGTCGACGGGCTCGAGGGCGCCCCCGGCAACGCCGCTGGTTGTGGCAAGGAGGTGCATCAGCCGCGAAGCTGACGCTCGATCGTCGCGCGCTGCAAGCTTTTCATGCCGATCACCACGAGTTGGGTGGCGCGCGCTTCGCCGGCCCGCCAGGGCCGGTCGAAATAGCTGTTGAGGCGGGGGCCGACGGCTTGAACCAGGAGGCGCGAGGGCGCGCCGCGCAGAGCCGCGAAGCCCTTGAGGCGGAGGATGTCATGGCTCCGGATCGTCGCGGTGATGCGGTCAAGCAGCGCCTGCTTGTCCGCCATCTCGCCCAGCGAAACCGTGAAGCTCCTGAAATCGTCGTGGTCGTGCTGGACCTCGCCCTCCATCTCGTGGTGGGAGAGTCGGTTTCCCATGTCCTCCTCGGCGGTAGCGGCGACCCCGAGCAGGGCGCTCACATCGATTGCACCATGGCGGACCGGCACCAGCCGCGTGCCCTTGCGCATTTGCCTCGCGAGACTGCCACTCAGCTTATCGAGCTCGCCACTTGCAAGCAGATCGGTCTTGTTGAGGATCACCATGTCGGCGCAGGCGAGCTGATCCTCGAACAATTCCTCGATCGGATTCTCATGGTCGAGATTGGGATCGGCGGCGCGCTGGGCGGCGACGGCCTCTTCGTTATCGGCAAAGCGGCCCTCCGACAAGGCCTTGGCATCGACGACGGTGACGACACCGTCGACAGTGACGCGGGCCTTGATCTCCGGCCAGTTGAAGGCGCGCACCAGGGGCTGCGGCAGGGCCAGGCCCGAGGTCTCGATGACAATATGCTGCGGCGGCTCGGGCCGGTCGATGAGTTTCATCATGGCAGGCACGAATTCGCCGGCGACGGTGCAGCAGATGCAGCCATTGGCCAGTTCGATCACGTCCTCTTCCCGGCAATCGCCGCAGCCTTTCAGGATTTCGCCGTCGATGCCGACATCGCCGAACTCATTGATGAGGAGAGCGATGCGGCGGCCCCTGGCATTTTGCAACAGATGGCGGATCAGCGTTGTCTTGCCGGCACCGAGAAAGCCGGTGATGACGGTGGCGGGAATTTTCTGCGGGGTCATGTCGCGTGAATGTCCTTCGAGAATCTCCGCAACGCATAGCCAAGGAACACGCCGATCAAGCTCCAGAAGACTGCCGCAACCGCTATGACGTTGGAAGCGTAGGTTGCGGCGAGCCCGGCCGGCACAGTCGTCTCATGCGTGACGGGCTGGGGTGCGCCAATCACATGCGGCAGTGCGATGAGCACAACGGCAAGCGCCATGGCCCAAAGTTCATTCCGCGTTGCTACCAGGTAGAGCGCCGTGCCGGTTGCAAGGATTGTCCCTATCCACCAGATCTGCCGGGTGACGAGATCGCCTGCCGGCATTCCCGGCAGTTCAGGCGATAGGCCTGCGGCGGGAGCCAGCGTCGCAGCCAAGAAGGCGCATACGCCCCATATCGCGCCATTGCTGGGCGTGACCGGGATGCCGGTCAACAGGGAGATGCCCGCCAGAATGACCGCGAATGCGGCACCGGTCAGCATTGTGGCCACGGTTGTTGAAAGGGTGCGTTCCCAGCCATCGGCCGGGCTCCATCCTTCCTCCTCAGGGGACTGTGCTGGCGTCGGCGTTGTCGCAGTATCGGCGGCGGTTTCAGTTGCAGCGCCGTGGCTCGCGGCCGCGTTTTCGTAAACTTCAGCCTGAAGGATAAGGGGCGTGATCCGCATATGCTGGATGGCGCCCATAACAATGCCTGCCACGATCCCCGCAAGGAGCGCGGCGAGCAGAACTCGCCCTATCATTTGATGCCTCTTCCGCTCAGTGGCAGGGAAAGCCGAGACCGTGGCGCGTGTCGTGCGCCGCGTTGTGGGCAACGGCCATTGGCGCGAAGCCGACCGTGTAAAGCAGGATGAAACCCAGCAGAATTGCCACAAGGCCCGCGGCAATGCGCTGCGAAATCGAAAGCGTAACTGTATTGGCATGTGCGGTCATGGACACCCTCCGTGCGACCAACAAGTCTTGGAGGCCAAAGCCTCCGGCGATGCCCGGCAGGTTTCCTGACTTCGCGGGTCGTGGGTCTCGCGCGGCCTTCCCGGTTGCCCAGTGGCCATGCTGCACGAAACCTCGCCGCTCACAGTTGCGGGGGCAGTCACGGATTAGGCCCCGATTGGGTCGTCCTCACCGTGTTCCCTGTTAGGCCCCTTCGCCTTCAGGCATCGGGGCACCGAGCCTCGCCTTTGTGACAGTTCCAGGGGTGCTTCGTCAACCATTTCGCGACCGGGTAGGCCGCCGAAAGCGGCATCGCGGCAACGGAACCTTAACCCTAACGGACCATTATCGGCCGTCATGATGGTTCGTCAGTTCCTGTTTGCGTCTGTGAGTGCCGCGTTTCTTGCTGCATGTGTAGCTGCATCCGGCGGAGCAGCCGCCGCCGAGAGTACCGGTGCCGCGGCGGCCAAGGAGGCCTACCGGGCCTTGGCTGCCGGCCAGCCGCAAGCCGCGATAGCGGGTTTTTCCGTGGCAATTGAATCGCGCGATCTGGCGCCCGAAGTTCTGGCCAATGCGCTGCTCAACCGGGCGCTCGCTTATCAGCAACTTGGCAAACATGACGAGGCGGTCGACGACTACACGGCGGCGCTCAGGCTCGACGCCATGTCGGCCAAATTGCGCGCCATGGCGCTCTACAATCGCGGCCTCTCGCAACAGAAGCTGCAGCGCCCGGCGCTGGCGATTGAGGATTATACCGGCGCGCTGTTCCTCGACAGCGCCATGTCGCATGCCTATTACGGCCGTGGCAATGTGCTGCGCGACAGCGGCCAATATCTCTTCGCTTTGTCCGATTACGAAAAGGCGTTGCGCTACAAGCATCCGGATGCGGCACGGGTGCATTTCGGCGAGGCCCTCACCTATGAGGCGCTGAAGCGCCCCGATCAGGCGCGTGCGGCCTTGGACCTGGCGCTGGCCGCCAATCCGCAATTCGAGCCGGCCCGGAAAAAGCTCGCTGAACTCGGCAGCGCTCCGGCGAAGGACATCGCTCTGCAACAGGCGGATCCGATGCCGACGGGATCGATTTCCGGGATCGGTCTAGTGGTCCACAAGGAGAAATTGCCGAAGCCGGTACCGCCTTCGGTTGAACTCGCTGGAGCCGAAGAGCCAATTCTGCCGAAGCGCAAGATCATCACCGACCGCATTCCGGCGGAAGAAACGGTCGCGGCCGTGCCGAAACCTACACCCCCCAAACTGGCGCCGGTCGAAGAAAGAATCGTCGCGATCGAGCCCTTGCCTGAGGTTACGACCGAGGAAGCGCCGCAGGCCGCGGCAGTTGGGGAGCCGTCGGCAAATGGCTGGAGCGTGCAGATCGCCTCCGCCAACAGCGAGGACGGCGCATGGTCCGCGTGGAAAAAAATGCTGTCGCGCCACGCGCTGCTGACCGATGCACAACCGGTGGTGGTGAGAGCCGATCTCGGCAGCAAGGGAATCTTCTATCGGGTGCGGCTGTCCGGATTCGCCGACAAGAACGCGGCAAAGGATACCTGCATGAAATTGAAGTCCAAGGGCGTGGCCTGCTTCGTCAGCAAGCTCAACTCTTAAAGGACCCAGCGCGCCGGTCCTATTCGCCAAGTTGTGTGAATTGTCTTAAAATTGGCAAGTGGACTTTACGTCAATATAAACTCTGCGGCATTAGTTTAATGCTTCTGTAAGGGGAGCAACCCTCATGGGCATAGATTACCCGCGGGTTATGTCGCCTTGGTATCAACCGCCAAAAGAGGTCACAGAAGCCGGCTCCGGGGCGGCGGGAGATTCTAGAACGGCCGGCGAAACCGATTTGGCACAAACATATTATGCGGCGCAATCGCGGCTCGCCGAAGAACTGCTCGGCCATATTTATGCCCAGACGCCGGAATTCTTCGAACATCTGATCATCGACCTGCTGCTGGCGCTCGGTTATGGCGGCCGCCGCCGCGATCTGACAAAGCGGCTCGGGCGAAGCGGCGATGGTGGCGTTGACGGTGTAGTAACGCAGGATGAACTCGGGCTCGATGTCATTTATTTCCAAGCCAAACGGCTGAAGCCCGGAACTGGCGTTGCCGTTTCGGAAGTGCGCGACTTTGCCGGAAGTCTCGATGCCCATCGCGCGTCCAAAGGTATTTTCGTGGCCACCGGACATTTTTCGGAGGCGGCGCAGGCGTTCGTCACGCAACTGTCACGCCGTCTGGTGCTGATCGACGGCGAGGGACTGTGCCAATTGATGATGCGTCACAATATCGGCGTGCGGGTCAAGGAGTCCTATCAAATGAAGCGCATCGATCTCGATTATTTCGACGGGGCCGCAGCGACCAGCCGGATGCGCGACACGGCCTGGGCCTCGACCCAGCCGCGCAAGTAGCCGGCCGCCCGCAGCGCCGCGGTGCCGGAACCGTCCATCGCCGCAATCGTCTCGCAGACGACGGAGAGGGGAGCGCCCTCCGCGGCCGTGTCGAAGGCCATGGCCTCCTCATCGCCGAGCATGCGGTAGCGCGAAGACTCGCCCTGGCGCCAGACCAGAATCTCCTGCGGCGCCTCCAGCCGATAGGGCTTGGGCGGCAGCTCATCACATTTCAGGCATGACCACAGGCCGGTCACATTGGTCGTGACCCGCAAGCGGCGGGCGGAGGGATGGATGTCGAGAGCCGCTGCCGCCAAGGTGGCGGAACCTAGAGCCGCAAGCTCGGCACAGGTCGCGACCGGTGCTTGCGGCGCATCGAAGGCATCGTTGTGGGCGCCCTCGAGGCTGGCGAGTTCGGCGAGTTCAGGCGTTCTCGCATAGGGAAGACAGCCCGCCAGGAATTCCGGCAGATGCCTGGCATACCAGCGCACGTTCGGCCGAGCGGACGGGTGGCACGCGACATAAGCACGCGCCATGGCGGCGAAGGCCGTCTCGCCCATGTAACATCTGAGCTTCCGATACTCGCCGGCCAGAAGGCCAGCCGGCAGCATATCATGAAGGCTATTGAACAGCATTTTTCACTCGAGCTTCCGGCCTGGACAATAGGACAGCACCAGAGAGATGGCGCTTGCGCCATTCACCTGCCAATCACGAGCCGGTCATCCGCGTCACGAAGGCGTGAGCAGCGGCTATTCCTTAAGCAGGAAAGTCACCTTCATGTTGACCCGCCATTCGGCGACCTTGCCGTTCTTGACCACGCACTTGATATCCTGGACCCAGGCGCCTTCCACCTGGTCGAGGGTTGAATCGGCGCGGCGTATGCCGGTCTCGATCGCATCTTCAATGCTCTTGGGCGAGGCTGCGGTGAGTTCGATGACCTTGGCGACGGTAGTGGACATGGACAACTCCTGCACAAAATTACGCGGAAAACCGCTGTCTCGCGGTTTTCGATGCGCCCATGCTAGCATATGGTGTGCACAATTTATCCAACAAGTTTTCCAGATCATGGCTCTCAATCTGATCAAGCTCTGCGTCGGCGTCTCCGAGATCGAGGAACTCGAACAATGGGTTCGCGATTGCAAGGCCGGGCGCGACTCGCTCGACCACACGACGCGCATGTTTCCCGCGCGCAAGGATGAATTGCTTGACGGCGGCTCGCTCTACTGGGTGATCCGCGGGCTGATCCTGTGCCGTCAGCCGATCGCCGATCTGGTTGCGGTCACGGGCAAGGACGGCATTTCCCGCTGCCGCATCGAGTTCAAGCCGAAGATCATTCCGGTGCGGCCAACACCACGGCGTGCCTTCCAGGGCTGGCGCTATTTCGAAGCGGGTGACGCGCCGCCCGATCTGCCGAAGGGCGCCGCAGCCAAAGGACTGTCGCAGAAGATGCGGCGGGAACTTTCGGAGCTCGGGCTGCTATGATTTCACCGCGATGTTGTCGATCAGCCGCGTCCTTCCGATCCACGCGGCGGCGAGAAGGCGGAGAGGTTCACCCGGTTTCATGGGCACCGCGAGAGTCTCGGCGTTGCGCGCCGTCACGTAGTCGACCTTGACGCCCAGCGTCGTCAGCGAGCGGGCGGCGGCGCGGGTGGCGGATTGCGGATCGTGGCCCTGGCGGATTTTCTCCGCCGCTTGCGCGAGCGAGCGCTGGATAGCGGGGGCCTGCTGGCGTTCGAACTTCGAGAGGTAGCGGTTGCGCGATGACATGGCGAGGCCGTCGGCCTCGCGCAGAGTGGGAATGCCGATCACTTCGATGGGGATATCCAGGTCCTTCGCCATGCGGGTCACTACCTGCAATTGCTGGTAATCCTTCTCGCCGAACATGGCATAGTCCGCCGCCGTCTGGAGGAAGAGCTTGGCGACCACGGTTGCCACGCCATCGAAGAAATGCGGGCGGAACTTGTCTTCGAGACCCGCCTTGGCCGGGCCTGAAAGACTCACGGTGGTGGCGAAGTCCGCCCCATACACTTCCTCGGGCAACGGCGCGTAGACGAGATGCACGCCCGCCTGGGCGAGCCTGGCGATATCGCCCGCCTCGTCGCGCGGATAGCGGCTCAAGTCCTCATGGGGCGCGAATTGCTTCGGGTTGACGAAGATGGTGACGATGACGCGGCCGGCGCGCTCGAGCCCCGCATCGACCAGCGCCATATGGCCGTCATGGAGCGCACCCATGGTCGGCACCACGGCGGAACTCAGATCCTTGCTGCGCCAGGCCTGGGTTTCGCGGCGGAGAGCCGCGACGGTGCGGACGATTTTCAGTTTCATTGGCGGCGGTCCCGAGCCCGATGAAGCGTTTGGCATATTTTCGGCCTTGGAGCGACAAATCTCAGTAAGATATTGTATTCGACTTTGTAATATTGGGGAAATTCCTTCACAGAATATGGCAGATTGGCCGCCAAACGGGGAGTTCCCATGCCGCAATTGCCAGACCGTTCCGCTATTGCCGCGCAGCTTTTTGCCGACGAGACATCGCTGGTCCGCAAGCTGGCGGCGGAGGCCGA
>JANMQB010000507.1:0-14043 GCA_031370155.1 Hyphomicrobiales bacterium
ATGAAGAAACTGACGCGCGACCGGGTCGTTCCGATCATCTCCGCAAGCGTCTCCTGGCTAATTTTCGCAAGTATCGGCTCCGGTTTCCCTTCCTTGCCGAAGTTCGCCAACAGCAGGAGCATCCGGGCAAGACGTTTCTCACTGGAATTGAACAGCTGATCGACGAGGTCCGCTTCGACGCGAATGGTCCGGCCCAGAAGATGGGCAATGAACATCGCGGAGAACGCCGGTTCCTGATGGATCACCCGGACAATGGCCGTCTTTTCCAGCCGCACGATGACCGATTCCGTCAACGTCGCGACCGTCGCTATGCGCCGCGCCTGCCCGGCAAGGCATGCTTCGCCGAAAAATTCGTCCGCTTCAAGAACTGCAACGACCGCTTCCTTGCCTTGCTCGGATACGACGGTGACCTTGACCTTGCCTGTCTGGATGTAGAAGACGGCATCCGCCGGGTCGCCATGTGCAAAGACGATCTCGTCCTTGCGGTACTTTCCGATGCTCCGGCCCTCGCCAACCTTGGCGAGAAAGGATTTCGGATTGAATTGCGCCCGGCGTCTGCTCGCCATGACACGACCCTCCGTACCGCGAATCACTGAGGAGCAAGTCTTATATTATCACAAGATTTTTTACGATCAAAGTTGCGACATGAAGCGGAAATTCGAAGTGAACCACAGCCCCGGCGTTGAGGGAGGACAAGACGCATGGGCTCGGCTATAAGAATCGCATGCTGACCGCCCTTTCGATCCGCGACATCGTCCTCATCGAAAAGCTCGACATCGGCCTCGAAAGGGGACTCACGGTGCTGACCGGCGAGACCGGCGCGGGCAAGTCCATCCTGCTCGATGCGCTGGGCCTGGCGCTGGGGGCGCGGGGTGATGCAAGCCTGGTGCGAACCGGCGCGGCGCGCGGCGTGGTGACGGCGGCTTTCGGTTTGCCTCCGGGCCATACGGCCTTCGACCTGCTCAGGGATCAGGGCATCGATGGCGACGGCGAACTGGTGATCCGCCGCATTCAGAACGCCGATGGCCCGAGCCGCGCCAGCATCAACGACCAGCCGGTGAGCCTGAACCTGCTGCGCCAGGTGGCGGGGAGCCTCGCCGAAATCCACGGCCAGCATGCCGACCGGGCGCTCGTCGATGTCGCCAATCACCGGCGGCTGCTCGATGCCTTCGGCGGGCTGGAGGGGCAAGCGCAGGAGGTCTCGGCGCTGTGGTCAATACTCAGTGCGGCGCTGGCCGAACTCGACGAGCACCGCGAGCTGATGGCGCGGGCCGAGGCCGAGCGCGACTATCTCGGCCATGCGGTGGAGGAGTTGCGGGCCCTCGATCCCCAGCCCGGCGAGGAGACGAAGCTCGCCGAGGCGCGGCAGATCATGATGCATGCCGAGCAATATTCCGAGGCGCTCAGCGAAGCCGAAAGCGCGCTGGCCGGCGACGCCGCGCTGGAAGCCCGCCTCAATGCGGCGCTGCGCAAGCTTGAGCGCCGCCGCGAAACGGCGGGCGGCCGGCTCGATCATGTATGCGCCACGCTCGACCGGGTGCTGGTGGAAATAAACGAGGCCAATCACGCGCTTGCCGAAGCGCGGCGTTCCTTCGCCTTCGATCCCAAGGAGCTTGAGGGATCGGAGGAACGGCTGTTCGCATTGCGCGCCGCCGCCCGCAAGCACAAGAGTACCGTCGACGATCTCGCCGCGGTGCGCGAGCGTTTCGAGCGCGAATTGCAGGCGATTTCCGATGGCGGCCAGCGCCTGCGGCAACTGGAACAAAACCATGCCGCCGCCGAGCGCGCCTTCGACGATGCCGCCGACCGGCTGAGTGCCGCGCGCAAGAAGGCGGCGAAGGCCCTCGATCGGTCGGTCGAGGCGGAACTGCCGCCGCTCAAGCTCGATAAGGCCCGGTTCGAAACCAGGATTGAGACCGATGCCGGAAAGCCAGGGCCGACCGGCATCGACCGCGTCGAATTCGTCGTCGCCGCCAATCCCGGAACGCCGCTGGCACCGCTGATGAAGGTGGCCTCGGGCGGCGAGCTCGCCCGCTTCATGCTGGCGCTCAAGGTGGTGCTCGCCGCCAAGGGATCCGCCCCCACGCTGGTCTTCGATGAAATCGACACCGGTGTCGGCGGCGCGGTGGCCGATGCGGTCGGCGCCAGACTGGCGCGTCTCGCCCAGGGCCTGCAGGTGCTGGCCGTCACCCACAGCCCACAGGTGGCGGCGCGGGCCACCGAACACATGCTGATTTCCAAGATGGAGGAAGTCGGCAGCCACCGCATGGTGACCCGCGTCCAGCCTTTGTCGGCGCAGAGCCGCCGTGAAGAGATCGCCCGCATGCTGTCGGGGGCGGAAGTCACCGACGCGGCGCGCGCCCAGGCCGAACAATTGCTGGCGGGCAGGGGCTGAATTTTATGCCGAAGAACGCGGCGCAGCTCAGCGAAAGCGAGGCCAAGGCCGAACTGGCGCGCCTGGCCAAGGAGATCGCCGGACACGACCGGCGCTACTTTCAGCACGATGCGCCCATCGTACCTGACGCCGCCTATGATGCGCTGCGCCAGCGCAATGCCGAGATCGAGGCGCGCTTTCCGCATTTGGTCCGCTCCGACTCGCCTTCGCATCGCGTCGGCGCCGGGCCGGCGGAGAAATTCGGCAAGGTGCGGCATCGGGTGCCGATGCTGTCGCTCGCAAACGGGTTCAGCGAACAGGATGCGATCGACTTCCTCGGCCGCATCCGGCGCTTTCTCAATCTCGGCGAGGATGAGGCGATCGAGGTGACGGCGGAGCCCAAGATCGACGGGCTGTCGATTTCACTGCGCTATGAAAAGGGCGCGCTGGTGCAGGCGGCAACCCGCGGCGATGGCGCCGAAGGCGAGGATGTCACCCGCAATGTGATGACCATCGCGGAGGTGCCGAAAAAGCTGGCCAAGGCCCCGGATGTGATCGAGGCCAGAGGCGAAATCTATATGTCTCACAAGGACTTCGCCGCACTTAATGAGAAACAGATTGAAGCCAGCGAGAGACCCTTCGCCAACCCGCGCAATGCGGCGGCGGGCTCGCTCCGCCAGCTCGATCCGGCGATCACGGCGGCACGGCCCTTGCGCTTTTTCGCCTATGCGTGGGGCGAGGCGCCGGAGCTTCCGGGCAAGACCCAATGGCAGGCGATGCAGGCTTTTAAGCACTGGGGCTTCCCGGTCAATGGACTGATGAAGCTGTGCCGTTCGGCGGACGAATTACTGGCCCATTACCGGAAGATCGAAAGCCAGCGCGCCGATCTCGGCTATGATATCGATGGCGTCGTCTACAAGGTGAACCGGCTCGACTGGCAGGAGCGGCTGGGTTTCGTGTCGCGTAGCCCACGCTGGGGACTGGCCCACAAATTCTCGGCCGAGAAGGCCACGACCGTCCTCGAAGGCATCGATATCCAGGTGGGCCGCACCGGCGCGCTCACCCCGGTGGCGCGGCTGAAACCCGTCACGGTCGGCGGCGTCGTGGTCTCCAACGCCACGCTGCACAATGAAGATGAGATCGCCCGCAAGGACATCCGCATCGGCGATACGGTGATCGTGCAGCGGGCGGGCGACGTGATCCCGCAGATTCTTGGTTTCGTGCCGGAGAAGCGGCCGAAGAATGCCAGGCCCTATGAATTTCCGAAAGTCTGTCCGGCCTGCGGCAGCCATGCGATGCGCGAGGAGCGCGAGGGCGGCAAGACCGATGTGGTGCGCCGCTGCACCGGCGGCCTCATCTGCCCCGCCCAGCGGGTCGAGCGGCTCAAGCATTTCGCCTCGCGCAATGCCTTCGACATCGAGGGCCTCGGCGACAAGATCATCGAGGAATTCTACGGCGATGGTCTCATCCAGTCGCCGCCCGACATTTTCACGCTGGAGGCCCGCGAGGCCCGCGCCTCGAAAAAGCTCGCCGAGCGCGAGGGCTGGGGCGAGGCGAGCGTCAGGAAGCTCTTCGCGGCCATCGATGCGCGCCGCTCGGTGGCGCTCGACCGTCTCATCTTCGCCCTCGGCATCCGTCATGTGGGCGAGACGACGGCGCGGGTGCTGGCGCGCGCCTATGGCACGGCGGAGAATTTCCGCGACCAGATGGCGGCGGCCGCCAAGGGCGCCGACACGGAAGCCTGGCAGGAACTCACCTCCCACAACGGCATCGGCGACGTGGTGGCCGAGGCTGTCGCGCAATTCTTCGACGAGCCGCACAATCGCACCGTGGTGAATGAACTCCTCAAACACGTCACGGTCACGCCTCTGGCAGCGGTCAGCACAAGCTCCGCCGTGGCCGGCAAGACCGTCGTCTTCACCGGCGCCCTCGAAAAGATGACCCGCGAGGAGGCAAAGGCCATGGCCGAGCGCCTCGGCGCCAAGGTGGCGGGCTCGGTGTCGAAGAAGACGGATCTCCTGGTCGCCGGTCCCGGCGCCGGATCGAAACTCAAAGACGCTCAGAAATACGGCGTCGAAGTCATCGACGAGGTCGAATGGTTCCGAAGGGTGGGGCAAGGGTGAGCTCACGATCTGCCGACTTCCGGCAAGGTGTCATTGACGTCGTGCCGATCATCATTGCCGCTGTTCCCATCGGCCTCCTGTGGGGAACGCTTGCTGCGGGCAGGGGCCTTTCGCCTCTGGAAGCCGGATTGATGAGTGCCTCGGTCTTTGCCGGTGCGGCGCAATTCGTGGCGATCGAACTGTGGCGCGATCCGGTGCCGTGGCTATTGCTCACAGTCACCGCCTTCATCGTCAATGTGCGCCATATTCTCATGGGTGCGTCCCTGTCACGCCACATGAATGCCATTCCGCCGGGCTGGCGGGCGCCGCTCGTCTTCTTGATGGCGGATGAGAACTGGGCATTTTCGGAACGCCGTGCAATCACGGCGCCGTTGACGCCCGCCTATTATCTGGGCCTTGCCCTGCCGATGTATGCGGTGTGGACGAGTTCCACCACCATCGGAGCGGTTATGGGGCGCTCGCTCGGCGATCCAGCGGTGCTTGGATTCGATTTCGCCTTTTCCGCCATGTTCATCGGTCTTCTGGCGGGATTCTGGCGGGGCCCGCGCACCGGTGCGGTCCTGGCTGCAAGTGCCGTTTCCGCCGGGCTCGCCAAACTGTTTGTGCCGGGCGCCTGGTACATCGTCATCGGCGGCATTACCGGGGCGATAGTTGCGGCGGCACTCCATGCGGAAAGCGAAGCATCTTGAATGTCGATGCCATGACGCTCGTTGCCATTCTCGGCATGGCGCTCGCCACCTATGCAACGCGGGTGGGTGGCCTCTATCTGCTGCGCGGCGTAACCGTGAAGGGCCGCCTCAAGTCGGCACTTGATGCCTTGCCGCCGGCGATCCTGATGGCGGTGATCGCGCCGACGGTTCTCACGACTGGAGCGGCCGAAACCATTGCGGCCGTGATTGCGGCCGGCACTGCCTTCATGCGGGTTCCGCTCATCGTCACGATCCTGACGGGCGTGATCAGCGTCGTGCTTCTGCGTATGATCCTCAACTGAGTGGCGCGCAGGCCCGTTTCAGCCAGTCCAGCTCGGCGCCGTCGAGACGCGCGCCGGCTACCTTCAGTACGCGGGCGCGGTAGGCGGTTCCGGAAGGGGCGAGGGGCGAGCGGGATGACGGGCGCTGCAACTTGACACGAAGTTCGTGTTACACTATGTTCGTGTTATGGCTAAGTTCGCTGCCAAGCGCCGCCCCCTCCGCAATGTGACGGTAACTCTCGATGAGACGCTGTTGCGGCAGGCACGCGTGCGGGCTGCGGCTGAGGACAAGAGCCTTTCGGCATTCCTTGCTGGCCTGCTGCGCGAGCGGCTGGTCATGGACGGCGATTACCGCCGCGCACTGGATGAATTTCTGCGGCAAAAGCCGATTCTGAGCACGGGCGGAAAACCCCTGCCCAAACGCGACGAAATCCATGACCGCGGCTTGCTTCGTCGACGCTAACGTCCTCATCTATTCGGTCGACAGAGCCAGCCCGCAAAAACGGGCGCGGGCATTGGAGTGGCTTGAAGTGCTGTGGCGGGCGAGCAGCGGCCGGACCGGCACCCAGGTATTGAATGAATTCTACGTCATTGCGACAGCGAAACTGCCGGAGCCAGTCGCGCCGAAAGCCGCGCGGGCCATCATGCAACAGTATCTTGCCTGGCGTCCGGTGCCCGTCGATGCCCGGTTGATCGGCGAAGCATGGGCAATCCAGGACCGCTACCGGCTGTCGTGGTGGGATTGTTTGATCGTGGCGGCGGCGAAACGAGCCGAATGTGCATTTCTGCTGACGGAAGATCTCCAGCACCTTCAGGACTACGGCGGTCTCGTCGCTGTCGACCCATTTCGGGCTGCGGCCGAAGACGTGCTCAGCCGTTAAGCAGCGCGCAGGCCCGTTTCAGCCAGTCCAGCTCGGCGCCGTCGAGGTGCGCGCCCACTTCCTTCAGCACCCGGGCGTGGTAGGCGTCGAGCCAGGTGAGTTCGTCCTTCGCCAGAAGGTGTTGCTCGATCAGCCGCCGGTCGATGGGGCAAAGTGTCAGCGTCTCGAAAGAATGCATCGGCCGTTCGCCGCCATCGATGGCTTCGGCTTCGCGCACCAGCAGCAGGTTCTCGATCCTGATGCCGTAATGGTCGTGCTTGTAGAATCCGGGCTCATTGGACAGGATCATGCCCGGTTCGAGCGGCGTGCGGTCGGACTTGTTGATGCGGGCGGGCCCCTCATGCACCGACAAATATGATCCGACGCCATGGCCGGTGCCGTGATCATAATCGAGGCCCGCCGTCCACAGCGCGGCGCGGGCAAGCACGTCGAGCTGCGATCCACAGGTGCCCTTTGGAAAGCGGATACGAGAGACGCCGATCATGCCATTGAGCACGCGGGTGAAGCGGTCCTTCATTTCGGCGCTGGGCTCGCCGACGATCACGGTGCGTGTCACGTCGGTGGTGCCGTCGCGGTACTGGCCGCCGGAATCGATCAAGAAGATTTCATCGCGCGCCAGCGGCCGGCTTGACTCCGGCGTCACATGATAATGCGGAAGCGCGGCATTGGGACCGGCGCCGGCGATTGTGTCGAAGGACAAATCCATCAAACTGCCGGTTGCCTCGCGGAAAGACTGCAGCTTGTCGGCCACGGACATTTCGGTGAGATCGCCCTTGGGTGCCGCGCCCTCGAGCCAGCACAGGAAGCGCGCCATGGCCACCCCGTCGCGGCGGTGGGCGGCGCGGGCTCCTTCCTGCTCGATGCGGTTTTTCTTCGCCTTGGGCAGGATGCAGGGATCCGTTCCCTGCACGATTTTCGCGCCCGACCTGGCGAGACTGGCGTGGATCGCTTCCGGCGTCCAACTGGAATCGATCTGGACCTTGGTCTTGGCGCGGCCCAGCGCCTTGAGCGACGCTGCGAGCGCTTGTGGCGGTTTGATTACGGCGACCTTGTTCAAATGAGCGCGGACATCTTCCGGTATCCGCTTCGGATCGAGGAAAAGTTCGGCCTTGCCCTTGCACTTGAGGATCGCATAGGCGAGCACCACCGGCGTGTAGGGCACATCGCGGCCGCGGATGTTGAACACCCAGGCAACCGAATCCGGAAGCGTCAGCACGGTCGCATCGGCGCCGGCCTTGGCGAGCGTCTTGGCCACATCGGCAAGTTTCTCCTTGGCGCCGCGGCCGGCAAATTGCGTGGGCTGGGTATCGACGGGCGCGATCGGCCGCTCGGGCCTGCCGCTCCAGATCGCATCGATCGGATTGGGGGTCACGGCCACGAGTTTCGCCCCCACCTTGGCGCAGGCCTTCTCGAAACGCTGCGCCTGTTCGGCGGTCAGAAGCCAAGGATCGAAGCCGAGCCGGTCGCCCTTCCGCAAGTTCTTCGCGATCCATTCGGCGGGCGGCTGATCGACCAGGTGCTGGGGCGCGAAAATCTTGGTATCGACTTGGCTGCGCGCCTGGATGGTGTAGCGGCCGTCGACGAATATGGCGCCCTTCTTCAGAGTGAGGATCGCCGTGCCCCAGGAACCGGCAAAGCCGGTGAGCCATTTGAGACGCTCGGCATAGGCGGCGACATATTCGCCCTGGAATTCATCCTGGCGGGGAACGATGAGGCCAGTGAGCTTGCGCCTTTTCAATTCGGCGCGCAGGGCCGCGACGCGGGCGGTGCTTGGCTTGACCATCGCCTCTTAATAGCGTGGGCGGCGCGCGCCGGGAAGAGGCTACATCCTCACCTTGATGCGGCCCTCGATTGCCGGGGCAACTTCCTTCCTGGCGGCGATATAGTCCATCACGTCGCTCGCCAGCAGCTTTCCCGCCAGCGCATCCACCAACACCTTGGCCGACTTGAACATGACATAGCCGTCGCCGCCGCCCTGCATGTAGTCGTTGGTGGCGAGCGTGTAGAAGGCGGCCCTGTCGAGAGGTTTACCGCCCATCGTCACCGACAGCACGCGGCTTCCCTTTGGTTGCTTGAAATCGGCCTCGACCACCAGGCCCGACACCTGCGGGAAGCGGCCGGCGCCGTTCTCCACTTCGCTGAAGCCGTTCTCCAGCGCCGCCCAGATCGCCTCACCGCTCACTTCGAGCTTCACCGTCTTGTTGCCGAAGGGCAGTTCCGTGAAGATGTCCTTGCGGGTGAGCTTGGTGCCCGCCGGGTATTCCTTGTTGCCGCGGATGCCGCCGCCGTTGGTGATGGCGGCGTCGGCGGCGGTGGCGGCGCGCGCCGCATCGGCAATGAGATTGCCGATCGCCGTCTCGGCGCTTCTGACCGAGGCCTTGCGGCTGTCGAGCGGCGTGGCGGACGCGCCGACCACGACATCGAGTTCCTTGGAAAGCTGCGCCTTGTACTTGTCGACCTCGGCCTGGGTCTCGGGATCGGGTGTTACGCTGGCCGTGTCGATGATGCGGAAATTGGGCCACCAGGAGATGCTGCGCTTGCCGTCATTTTCCTGCACGTCGATGGTCAAGTCCACGGCGGTCACGTAGGCGGCCTCGGTCATCGATTCGGCAAGCGCGCTGCGGCCGTCATAATGGATGTCGAGCGTGTGGTCGTCGCCCGACAACAAGAGGTCGAAGACATGGCTCTGCAGCAGGGCCTGATCCTGAACCCGGTCGGTCTGGACGATGCCGACAACCAGTTCGGCGCCCAGCTTGCGCAGGTCCTTGGCCATCGCTTCGGCGGTTTCGACCGAGGGCAGGAATTTGTAATCGGCGCCGGGGCTGGCGACCTCGGCCGTGTCGTCCGCCGTGATGCCGAGAATGCCGACCTTGAGGCCGGCCACGTCGACGATCTCGCTGTCGGCGAAACCTTCGGCAATCTTGCCATCGGCGGTGCGCAGGTTGGCGGCGAGAAGCCGGGACTTGAGCTCTTTCATCCGTGTGCGGAAGATATCGGGCCCGAAGTCGAATTCATGGTTGCCCGGCACGAAGAAATCGGGAGCGGCGAGACTGAGGAGGGCCACCGTGTTGGCGCCCTTGTCGATGCCGGAGAGCAGCGACGGCGAGATCATGTCGCCGGCATGGGCATAGATCACATGCCCGCCCTTGGCGCGCTCGGCCTTCACCACCGCATTGAGCCTGGCAAAGCCGCCGCGGCCCGCTTGGCCCACATCGAAGTCGTAGATGTCGCTGGTGAGCAGGAAGGTGATGTTCACCGTCTCGGCGAGGGCGGCTGGAACGAACAGGGTTGCCGCGGCAAGTACCGCCAACAGGGACTTGGGGATGACGCGCATGAGGGCCTCCATGGATAGCCGTTCGACCGGTCAACCAAGCAAAAGCCTTTTCGCGGTCCGATGCAACGGCCGCATGACGCTCCGGCAGGAAATGCCTTGCAACTTCAAAAGACCTGTTCCATATAGCCGCGATCGACACTTGGGCCGGACGATTGGCCGCTACGCTCCCCAGTTGGGTGCGCGCACGGAAAGACTCCTCCAATTATCGAGAACGGGTCTTCCGGCGCGCCGAAGCAAACCTCAAGACCTCACGACAACCCAACTGAAGGACATCCCATGAATACGGGCACTGTGAAGTGGTTTAACGAGCAGAAGGGCTATGGCTTCATTCAGCCCGACAACGGCAACAAGGACGTCTTCGTCCATATTTCCGCTGTCGAGCGCGCCGGACTGCGCACGCTGAAGGAAGGCCAGAAGGTCACCTTCGAAGTCGTCACCGACAAGCGCACGGGCAAGAGTTCGGCCGGCAACCTGCAGGCTGCCTGATCGTCGGCGAAACCGCTTCTCTGGTTCGATGCCCGGCTCCCAAAGCCGGGCATTTTTCATGGTGCGTCGCAAAATTATCGCAAAAGCGGTGTATATGCGTTTTGCGCATGTCTTCTGGGTGAATTTTGCACAGGAATCTGTTATTGACCACAGGAGCGGCGAGACTTCACGTTGCGGATTGCCCCAGGGTCGTGGCAAGTAATTTCAGCTTAATCATCCAATTTCAAACAAGTACATCGAATATTGAGAGACCGGAATGGCGACTGGTGAAACCTGACTCTAGATATGCTATCGACGCATATCTGAATGGCTTTGGCCTCGCTGGTGAAGTTAGTTTCGCTGCTCTATATGTTGCATTGCAAAAACAATTGTCACCTCGCGAAGCACCATAGGGCTTCGAGGGAAGAGATGGAGAATAATCATGACCACGATCACTTTTGGCCGCGAAGCCGTCCGCAATGGGCCCACCCCCATGACCTCGGGCCTGATGGGCCGGGTCAAGGCGTTCCTTGCCCGCTCGCGGGCCGAGCGCCAGCTTGCTCAGCTTGATGACCGCCTGCTCGCCGATATCGGCCTGAGACGGTCGGAGATACACAAGATGGTTTGGGGCAACTAAGCCCTTCAAGCATCCTCCCAGCCGGCGCCATGGGCGCCGGTCACTTGGCGCCCGGCGCGAAAGCGGTCCGGGCGCCCTTGTTTTGCCGGCCGGGTGAGGACCAGCGTTGCCCAATTGCCGCGCGCGATCCGCTGAAACGGAACCAGACCGCGATTGCGATAGGCCGCGACAATCCAGCGGCTCTGATCGAGGCTGAGGCCCGAAAGGATCAGTGCCCCGCCGGGGGCCAGGCTGTGTGACAGGCCTTGCGCCAGCGCCACCAGCGGCCGCGCCAGGATATTGGCGAAGATCAGATCGTAAGGCGCACACCCCGCAATGCTCAGATGTTTCAGTCCGGGCGCGGCAATCGCCTCGACCAGCGGCCCGGCATTGTTACGAGCGGCATTGCGGCGCGTGACGCGCACCGCCTCGGGATCGATGTCGCTGGCCAGTGCATTCGCGCGCAGGGCCCGTGCCGCGGCGATGGCGAGAACGCCGGTGCCGCAGCCGAGATCGAGAATGCGCCGGGGCCGTGTCCGCTTCAGCAGCGCGTCGAGCGCCACGAGACACCCTTCCGTCGTGCCGTGATGGCCGGTGCCGAAGGCGGTTCCGGCATCGATCTCGAGCGAAATGCCACCGCCATGGCGGCGCTGCCGGTCGTGCGATCCATGCAGAAAGAAACGTCCGGCGGCAACCGGCGCCAGGCCTTGAAGCGAGCCCGCGACCCAATCGGTTTCGGGCAGGGATGAGATAGCCCCGTGCAGCCCAAGCGCCGCGTCCGCGGCCAGCGCGCCGGCTTCATCGGCGAAGTAGGCGACCGTCTCCCATAACCCATGGACCGCGTCGGTCTCGTTGATGCTGACCGCCAGCACCTCGATCCGCCAATCATCCTCGATGCGCACGGCTAGCTTCTGGGCCTCACCAAGCTGATGACCGGCTAGTGTCAGGGTGAAACGTGCGGCAGTCACATGGGCTTAGGTCAGCGGCACGATCTGGATTTCAACGCGGCGGTTCTGGGTCTGCCCGCTGCCGTGTCGTTGGAGGCGATAGGCTGGGTCTCGCCCAGGCCCTGGACCTCGAAGCGCTGGCGGTTCAATTGCTGCGAAACCAGATATCGGGCCACGGCGCCGGCGCGGCGGCGCGACAGATCGAAATTATATTCGTTGGAGCCGTCGGAATCGGTATGGCCGTTGACGTCGACCAGCGACTTGTCGAATTCCTGCAGCACGATCGCCACTGAATTCAGCACGCCGTAGAAACGCGGCTTGATGTCGGCCCGATCGGTGTCGAAGGTGATGTTGGACGGCATGTTGAGCACGATATTGTCGCCTACCCGCGTCACCGAGACGCCGGTGCCCTCCAGGCGCTCACGCAGCTTGGCTTCCTGATTGTCCATGTAGAGGCCGACGCCGCCGCCGGCCAGCGCGCCGATGCCGGCGCCGATCAACATGGCCTTGCGGGTCTTCACATTGGTCGTCGTGCCCAGCAATGCGCCCGCCGCCGTGCCGAGTACCGCGCCGGTGCCGGCGCCGATCGCCGTCCGGGAAAGCTGCTGCTCGCCGGTATAGGGATTGGTGGTGCAGCCGGCCGCGAGAAATGCCGCGGCGGTTAGCGCGATAATGGTGCGATTCATGGGGCCCCCTTCATTCCACCATCGCCTATTTGGCGGAACTTGTGGCGGCAATAAGGTTAATGAAGGGTTATTCCGCGGCCTCGGCCGCCTCGGCGGCGAGGAAGCCGCCGGACTGGCGCTGCCACAGGGAAGCATAGAGGCCGCCCTTGCGCAGCAGCTGCCGGTGCGAGCCTTCCTCGACGATGCGGCCCTTGTCCATGATGACCAGACGGTCCATGGCGGCGATGGTCGACAGCCGGTGGGCCACCGCGATCACCGTCTTGCCTTCCATCAAAGCATAGAGATTCTCCTGGATCGCCGCTTCGACCTCGGAATCAAGCGCGCTCGTCGCCTCGTCGAGAACGAGGATGGGCGCGTTCTTGAGCAGCACCCGGGCAATGGCGACGCGCTGGCGCTGGCCGCCCGACAATTTCACGCCGCGCTCGCCGACATGGGCGTCATAACCTCTGCGGCCCTTGGGATCGACGAGGCCGGCGATGAACTCATCGGCGTGGGCCTTGCGGGCCGCCGCCTCGATGTCGGCCATGCCGGCTTCGGGCATGCCATAGCGGATATTGTCGATCACAGAGCGATGCAGCAGCGAAGTGTCCTGGGTCACGACGCCGATGGCGGCGCGGAGCGATTCCTGCGTAACCTGGGAAATATCCTGGCCATCTATCAGAATGCCGCCGCTTTCGAGATCGTAGAAACGCAGCAGCAGATTGGCGAGAGTCGATTTGCCCGCGCCTGAGCGGCCGACGAGGCCCACCTTTTCGCCGGGCTTGATTGACAGCGAGAGCCGGTCGACCACATCCTCGGATTTCGGGCCGCGCACCTTGCCGTAATTGAAACGAACGTTTTCAAAGGCGATGGCGCCGCGCGTCACCCTTAACGGCTTCGCATCTGGCGCATCGGTAATGGAACGCGACCGGGCGACGGTTTCGATGCCGTCCTGAATGACACCGACATCCTCGAACAAGCCCGCCACCTCCCAGATGATCCATTGCGACATGGCCTTGAGACGCAAGGTGAGCCCGATGGCGAAGGCGATGGTGCCCGTTGTGATGGCGCCCGCGTGCCACAGCCAGATCGACACACCCGCCATGGTGAAGATCAGGATGCCGCTCAGGATCTGCAGCGTGGTGGTCATCAGCGTCGACATGCGCATCGAGCGGTAGATCGAATCGAGCATCCAGCCCATGCCTTCCCTGGCATAGAAGTCCTCGCGGTCGGCATGGGCGAAGAGCTTGACCGTCGAGATATTTGTATAGCTGTCGACGACGCGGCCGGTGACCATCGAGCGCATGTCGGCTTGGAGCGCCGAAAGCTTGCCGAGACGGGGCACGAAATACCAGCAGGCGGCGGCATAACCCGACAACCAGATGAGCAGGGGGATCATCAGCCAGGCATCGCTGGTGGCGACGAGCACCAGGGCGCCGATGAAATAGACCGAAACATAGACGATCACCTCGGTCAACTTCATCACCGCATCGCGCACGCCCAATGCCGACTGCATCACCTTGGTGGCGACCCGTCCGGCGAAATCGTTGTGGAAGAAGTCCATGCTCTGGCGCAGCACATAGCGGTGCGCTGTCCAGCGGGTGCGCATGGCATAACTTCCGCGCAGGCCCTGGTGCGACACGGTTTCCGATGCGAAGGTAATGAGCG
>JANMQB010000532.1:0-2826 GCA_031370155.1 Hyphomicrobiales bacterium
ATGGGGAATGATGTTGACGCCGAAGTCGCAAGCTTCGACTTCGTTGACGGTGAGCGAGGCGCCGTCGAGCGTCACCGAGCCCTTGGGTGCGATGAACCTGGCAAGCTCCGGCGCGACACGGATACGGAAGCGCTTCGAGTCGCCCTCCGGCACGATCGAGACGATGTCGCCGGTGCCGTCGACATGGCCCGAGACCACATGGCCGCCGAGCTCGTCGCCCATCTTCATAGCGCGCTCGAGATTGATGCGCGTTCCTTGTTTCCAGGTGCCCAGCGTCGTCTTCGAAAGGGTTTCGGCTGAAACGTCGACGCTGAAGCTGCGGGGCGTCTTCGCCGCTACCGTCAGGCAGCAGCCGGCACAGGCAATCGAGGCGCCGATTTCGATGGTTGCAAGATCGTAATGGCTGGCGATCTCGAAACGCGTATCGCCGCGCTTTTCAATGCGGACGACTTCGCCGATGTCGCTGACAATGCCGGTGAACATGATATGCAGCCTTGTTGCTCCCACCCACCTTCCTCATGCTGAGGTGCGAGCGGAGCGAGCCTCGAAGCACCTCAGGGTGAGGGATTATCTTGGGGCGCTTCATAAACCGTCAGCCGGTCAGGCCCAAGCACTTCCTCCTGCTCCAGCCGGAACCGTGCCACAACCTCGTCAAGGCGAAGTCCCGCCAGCGCGCCGACGCCTTGCGGGCCGATTTCCTGGGGGGAGCGGAACAGATGAATTTCATCGACGATCCCCGCCTCAATGAAGCTGCGGGCGGTCCTGGCGCCACCCTCGACCATGAGCCGGTTGATGCCGCGCGCCGCAAGGCTGGCCAGTGCCGCTGCGATGCCGCCGCGCAAGACCTCGGCGCCACGGCCCGCCAACTTCGACGCCGCCGGAAGTTCGCGGGAATTGCTCAGCACGAAGGGCTTGGGCGAGCGCCCTTCCAGGCCGGGAAGGCGGCAGGCGAGTTCCGGATCGTCGGCCAGAACCGTCTCCATGCCGACCAGGATGGCATCGCTTTGGGCCCGCATAAGGTGTACCCGCGCCTGCACCTCCGCCCCGGTGATCGGCGTGCGTTCACCGGCCCGCGCGGCGATCTTGTCATCGGCCGAAACGGCAAGCTTCAGAGTCACATAGGGGCGCTTCTTCACGATCCGGGTGAGGAACCCGGCCAGATCGCGGCGGGCCGCTTCGGCGTCGGCCCCGGTTTCGACCCTTATCCCGCCCGCCCGCAGGATGGCATGACCCCCACCCGAGACGCGGGGGTCCGGGTCTTGCACGGCTGTGACCACGCGCTCCATTCCGGCCTTCACCAAAGCCTCGGCACAGGGGGGTGTGCGGCCATGATGGGCGCAGGGCTCGAGCGTCACATAGGCGGTGGCGCCGCGCGCCGCCTCCCCTGCCATGGACAGGGCCTCGGTCTCGGCATGGGGCCTGCCGCTGGGCTGGGTCCAGCCCACGCCGAGGACGCGGCCCTCCTTCACGATGACACAACCGACGGGCGGGTTTTCGGCTGTCGTTCCCAGCGCCCTGCGGCCCAGCCTGGCCGCGTAATCCATCCAGCGGCGATCGCCGTTCACCCGCGCTCGACCTCGTTCTCCTCGCCGGTGAGTTCGCCCAGCAGTTCCTCGAAATCCTTGGCCTCGCGGAAATTCTTGTAGACCGAGGCAAAGCGCACATAGGCGACATCGTCGAGCATCTTGAGGGCTTCCATCACCAGCTTGCCGATGGTCTCGGACTTGATCTCGCTCTCGCCGAGGCTTTCGAGGCGCCGGACAATGCCGGACACCAGGCGTTCCACCCGCTCCGGGTCGACCGGGCGCTTCCTCAGCGCCACCTGGATCGAGCGCATCAGCTTGTCGCGGTCGAAGGGAACGCGGCGGCCCGAGCGCTTAATAACCATCAGCTCGCGCAACTGCACCCGCTCGAAGGTGGTGTAGCGGCCCGAGCAATCGGGGCAATAACGCCTCCGGCGGATGGCGGTGCCGTCCTCGCTCGGTCGGCTGTCCTTCACCTGGGTATCTTCATTGGAACAGAACGGACAGCGCATGCCCCACTCAGGAGTAGATCGGGAAGCGGTCGGTCAGCGCCTTGACGCGCTTCCTGACCGAAGACTCGACCTTACCATTGCCCTGTTCGCCGTTCTTCGCAAGCCCGTCGAGCACCTCGGTGATGAGGGCGCCTACATCGCGGAATTCCGCCTCGCCGAAGCCGCGGGAGGTGCCGGCGGGCGTGCCAAGCCGGATGCCCGAGGTGATGGTGAAGGGGGCGGGATCGAAGGGAATGCCGTTCTTGTTGCAGGTGATCCAGGCGCGGCCGAGGGCGGCCTCGGCGGCCTTGCCGGTAATGCCCTTCTTGCGCAGATCGACCAGCATCAGATGCGTGTCGGTGCCGCCGGAGACGAGATCGCAGCCGCCCTTGATCATGCTGTCGGCCAGTACCCGGGCGTTTGCCACAACGGCCTTGGCATATTTCCGGAAGGCAGGCTTGAGCGCCTCGCCGAAGGCCACCGCCTTGGCGGCGATCACATGCTCGAGCGGTCCTCCCTGCAGGCCGGGGAACACCGCCGAATTGATTTTCTTGCCGAGCTCGTCATCGCGCGACAGGATCATGCCGCCGCGCGGGCCGCGCAGGGTTTTGTGGGTGGTGGTGGTCACCACATGGGCATGTTCCAGCGGATTGGGATGAACGCCGCCCGCCACCAGCCCCGCGATATGGGCCATGTCGACCATCAGATAGGCGCCGACGCTGTCCGCCACCTTGCGGAAGCGGGCGAAATCGAGAATGCGCGGATAGCCCGAGCCGCCGGCGATGATGAGCTTCGGCTTGACGGCATGAGCC
>JANMQB010000537.1:0-1898 GCA_031370155.1 Hyphomicrobiales bacterium
CCCGAAAGGCTACGGCTCGCATCAGGTGCGGCTGGAAGGCGGCGACTGCTCGACCGATTCCTACTGCTATGGCAATGCCTGATCAAGTTGGATGACGGCTGGCAAACCGGGCTGTGGCTCGCCGTCATTGTGAGCGGTCTCTATCATGGCTTGAGCCCCGGCATGGGCTGGCCGCTCGCCGTCGCGGCGGGACTACTGGAGAAACGCGGGGCGGCAGTGTTTGCTGCTCTCCTGCCTCTGGCGGCCGGCCATTTCGCCGCCATGGCGGTGGTGCTGTTGCCCTTCGCGCTGCTCACGATGCTGTCCGAGCACAGCAGCGGCATCCGCATTGGCGCCGGACTCTTGGTGGCGGGTTTCGGCTTCTACCGCCTGTTCGACCGCCGCCATCCGCGGGCGCTGGCGCGAATCAAGCCGACGCAACTCGCCCTGTGGTCCTTTCTGGTGGCGATTGCCCATGGCGCGGGTTTTCTGCTGGTTCCGATTTATCTTGGCCTCGGCGCAGGGGCAAGCCATGCCGCGCATGGCGGCATGCAGCAGCCGGCCGATAACAGTTTTGTCTCGGCGCTCATGGTTTCCGCGGTCCATACAATTGCCATGATCGCCGCAGGAGGCGGTATTGCCTGGCTCGTCTACAAATATCTGGGACTTCAATTCCTGAAGAAGAGCTGGTTCAATCTGGAAACGGTGTGGGCATTGAGCCTGATCGCCGCCGGAGCCGCCGGCCTGTGGACGGCGCTTGCTTGACAAGGCCTGGAAGCGCCCGCATCTAGCTTCCATGAGCAAGCCGCCTCTCAAGATACTCCTTGCCGCGCCCCGCGGGTTCTGCGCCGGGGTGGTGCGCGCCATCGACATCGTCGAGCGGGCGCTCGCCCTTTATGGCGCGCCGGTCTATGTGCGCCATGAGATCGTGCACAACAAATTCGTGGTCGACGGGCTCAAGGCAAAGGGCGCGGTGTTCGTCGACGAGCTCGACGAGATTCCGGACGGCGACCGCCCGGTGATCTTCTCGGCCCACGGCGTGCCCAAATCGGTGCCCGCCGCGGCTGACGCCCGCAAGCTGTTCCGCATCAATGCCACCTGCCCGCTGGTCACCAAGGTGCACATGGAAGCGCAGCGGCATTTCACCGAGGGCTGCGAAATCATCCTCATCGGCCATCGTGGCCATCCGGAAGTGATCGGCACCATGGGCCAGTTGCCGGTGGGCGTCATCAATTTGATTGAAACCGTCGCGGATGCGGAAGCGTTCCAAGCGCGCGATCCGTCGAAACTCGCCTATGTCACCCAGACGACGCTGTCGGTCGACGACACCAAGGATGTGATCGCGGTTCTGCAGCGGCGCTTTCCGGCGATCCGTGGGCCCTACAAGGAAGATATCTGCTACGCCACCACCAACCGCCAGGAGGCGGTCAAATCGATCGCCGGAAGGATCGACCTTCTCCTCGTGGTAGGAGCTCCCAATTCATCCAATTCCAGGCGGCTGGTCGAAGTGGGCGAGAAGAACGTCTGCCGGCGCGGTCTTCTGGTGCAACGGGCGGCGGATCTCGACTGGGCAACACTCGGCGGCCTGCGAACCATCGGCCTGACGGCGGGCGCCTCGGCGCCGGAAGTGCTGGTGGGCGAGATCATCGATGCTTTCCGCGCGCATTACGACGTCAGCGTCGAGACGGTTACACTGCGCGAGGAGAATGTCTCCTTCAAGCTGCCGCGCGAATTGCGCGAAAGCCAGCCCGCGGCATGACCAAGTCGGTCGTCGTTCACACCGACGGCGCCTGTTCCGGCAATCCCGGTCCCGGCGGCTGGGGCGTCATTCTCGACTATGGGGGAACCCGCAAGGAGCTTTGCGGCGGCGAGGCGGAGACCACCAACAACCGCATGGAGCTGATGGCGGCGATCATGGC
>JANMQB010000546.1:0-2248 GCA_031370155.1 Hyphomicrobiales bacterium
ATCATGACTTGCTGTTCGGCCTGGCCATCGACGTGGGCTCCACCACTATCGCCGCCCATCTCACCAATCTTTCGACCGGCGAGGTTGTGGCCTCGGCGGGGCTCATGAACCCGCAGATCCGCTTCGGTGAGGATCTGATGAGCCGTGTGTCCTATGTGATGATGAATCCGGGCGGCGAGGCGGAAATGACCAAGTCGGTGCGCGAGGCGTTGAACACGCTGGCCGCCCAGGTCGCCCAACAGGCGGGGATCGAGCTCAGCGATATTCTGGAAGTCGTGCTGGTCGGCAATCCGGTGATGCACCATCTGTTCCTCGGCATCGACCCCACGGAACTGGGTGGCGCTCCCTTCGCGCTGGCCACCGGCCTTCCCATCACCTGCCCGGCCCGCGATCTCGATTTGATGCTCAATCCCGGCGCCTACGCCTATGTGCTGCCCTGCATCGCCGGGCATGTGGGCGCCGATACGGCGGGCATGGTGCTCTCGGAAGCGCCGCATGTGCAGGACGCGATCATGCTCGCCGTCGATGTCGGCACCAATGCCGAGATCGTGCTGGGCTCCAAGGCGCGGCTGCTCGCCTGTTCCTCGCCCACCGGTCCCGCCTTCGAAGGCGCCCAGATTTCGAGCGGACAGCGCGCCGCCCCCGGCGCCATCGAGCGCCTCCGCATCGACGCTGAGACGCTGGAGCCGCGCTACAAAGTGATCGGCTGCGATCTGTGGTCGGACGAGCCGGGCTTCGAAGATGCGGTCGCCGCCACCGGGGTCACCGGCATCTGCGGTTCCGGCATCATCGAGGCGGTGGCGGAAATGTATCTGGCCGGCATCATCAATCAGGACGGGCTGGTGGACGGCTCGATGGCGGCCAAGAGCCCGCGCATCGAGGCCTACAAGCGCACCTTCAATTATGTGATCCGCGCCGGCGAGCCGCTGATCCGCGTCACCCAGAACGACGTGCGCGCCATCCAGCTCGCCAAGGCGGCGCTTTATGCCGGCGTCAGGCTCCTGATGGACAAGCTCGGCATCGACACGCTGGGCAAGATCAGGCTGGCTGGCGCCTTCGGCAGCCATATCGATGTCAAATATGCAATGATCCTCGGCCTCATCCCCGATTGCGATCTCGCCCATGTGCAGTCGGCCGGCAATGCGGCGGGCACCGGCGCCCGCATCGCGCTCTTGAATTCGAAGGCCCGCGACGAGATCGAGGCGGTGGTGCGCCGCATCGAGAAGATCGAAACCGCGGTCGAGCCCATGTTCCAGCAGCACTTCGTCGAAGCCATGGCCATCCCGCACAAGACGGCGGTGTTCGCCAATCTGGCGAAGGTCGTGACCCTGCCGCCGCCCAAGGACGTGCAGACGCTGGGCGACGATGGCGGGGAGCGGCGCCGGCGGCGGCGCGGCTAGTTGCCAGCTCTTGCCAGCAATTGCCAGCTATGTTAGTTTCCCACTATGGCAGAACCCCAACTTTCAGTTCGCTCGGCAAGAGCCCGTGCCCTGGCCCATCGCTTGGCCAAGAAAGAGCGCCGCAGCATTTCGCAAGTGGTGGAGCGGGCGCTCGAGCTTTATGCAAAGGCGGAAGTGCTTGCGAAAAGGGAAACGGCCAGTGAATTCTGGGACCGGATGACGCGGGATTACGCAACGGATATCGATCTCGAGGCCGTCATCGAGGAGCACCGCAAGCCGCATAAGGGCATCGATTTGTGATCTTTGCCGACACAAATCTGATTTCCGAGAGTGTGCGGCCCCAGCCAAATCCGAATGCGGCGGCGTGGATCAGGAAAAACGATTCTCAATTGGCTTTGTCGACCGTCGTCCTTGCTGAGATAAAGTTCGGCATCGAACGCATCCGGCCGGATGAGCGGGCAAAAGCCCTCGAAGGGTTCTTCCGGGAAACGCGGCTGCATTTTGCAGGGCGGATTTACGCTTTCGATGAACAATCGGCGGTCATCTATGGTGAGATCATGGGAAAAGCCTCGCGCCACGGCCACATATTTTCTGTTCCCGACGGCATGATCGCCGCCATCGCGCTCCGCCACGGCGCCGCGCTGGCGACGCGAAACCGGTCGCATTTCCAGGTGGACGGACTGGAACTGGTCGATCCGTGGGCTTGACATATCGCCGATATCGCTGCCCGGTCACTCCACCCTATTGCGGCGCAATTCGATTTCAAACACCAGGCTGGGCCGGTTCCTCCTGGTCCTCAAGAGCCCGTGTTCGGCGCGGCCAATGATTTCCCGCACGATCGTATTCAT
>JANMQB010000553.1:0-2630 GCA_031370155.1 Hyphomicrobiales bacterium
TCTCTCGGCTCGCCGGCGGTGAATACGAGCCGTGGCCGGAACGCATCTGGATGCTTGCAATGGCGCATCTTCGTCCCGAACTACGATTGGCATGCGTCCTGGCGCTCTATACCGGCCAGCGGCTCGGCGACGTTCTGCGGATGCGACTTGGGGATATCAAGGACGATATCGTCACCGTGAGACAGACCAAGACCGGCAAGACCCTGCAGATCCCATTCCACGCGGAGCTTCGCCCGATCGTTGCGGAATGTCGCAAACGCGCAGCGATCTTTCTCATCTCGAAGTCTAGCGGCAGCGAACTCAATACGGACGATTTCCACGCCATGTGGACCCGCGAAATGAAGAAGGAGCCTCAAGGCAGCATCCGGCGCGAAGGTTTCGTCTTCCACGGCCTGCGCAAGAACGCCTGCATCAAACTCTTCGAGGTTGGCTGCACCGAGAAGGAAGTGGAGTCGATCACCGGTCAGTCACCGGCCATGGTGGCGCACTATAGCAAGCGGGTGAACCAACTGAAGCTCGCCCAAAGCGCAATGTCCAAAATGGAAGGCGGAAAAAAGAACATATAATCAACAGGATTTGTAACACTGTGTTACAATCGACTCGGCGGACTTGACCTGTTGAAGAGCTAAGGATATGACCCGCCACGCTAATTTCTTACGACCCGTTGGGGGATCGTCTAACGGTAGGACAGCGGACTCTGACTCCGCCAGTCTAGGTTCGAATCCTAGTCCCCCAGCCAATTCACCCCTTCAACACCAGAGGTCTTGTGCCAGCCCTCGCCGCGTGGCCGAGTGCGCGCTCCAATCGTGCCGGTGGGTTTGACACCACAGCCATATCCAAACTAACATCTAGTTTGGCTCATTTAGATGCGGCGGATCATTGCACCGCACGCGCTCCTCGGTTTGTTTGCCATGATCGCCTTCCTCCCGCGGCTTTTCGGTCGGATGCGCCGAAGCGAGGCCGATTGGACCGAACCGGATGATTTGCAACGACAGATCGCAAGCGGTGCGGCACTGACAATCCTCGACGTGCGGGGCCCTGATGAATTCACCGGCAACCTCGGACATATCCCGGGTGCGGTAAATATCCCGCTCGGCGAAATCCCCAGCCGGTTGGGCGAAATCAAAGTGCTGGGCGACATGCCGGTCATTGTGGTCTGCCGTACTGACCGGCGGTCGGCCCAAGCCGTAGCGCTTCTCAAGGATGCAAATATCCGCGAAGTCCGCGTGCTGCGAGGGGGCATGGAGCGGTGGAACCAGATCGGGAAGCGCGGGTCGTAGCCCCAGATCGACAGCAACAGAAACACACACGCCATGCCCGCGCTTACCGCAAGGGCAGTGCTCCGATGGCCAAAGTCCCTTCTTGCCAATGCCCGAAAAATGGCGACAATCTTAGGCTCAACCTGCCAGTCATTGGCTGGGTATTGGTAAATGGGGAGGATAGGTTATGAAATTCAAATTAAGTCGGTTTGCCTGCGCTGTCGGAATCCTTGCTCTTTCGGCGCTGCCCGCTGTGCCCGCCTGGGCTGGATCGGTCACTGCCGGCGATCTCGTCAAGGCCCAGGAAAATCACGGCGAGTGGCTCATGTATGGCAAGGACTTTCGCAACTGGCGTTACAGCCCGCTGACCGAGATCACGCCCGGCAATGCCGCCAAGCTCGCCCCGGTATGGGCGATGTCGACGGGCGGCCAGTTCGGCGGGCTCGAGGCGACACCGCTATTTCGCGACGGGGTGCTCTATTTCTCGGCCGACTATGGCCGCCTTTTCGCGGTCGACGCAAAGTCGGGAAACATTGTCTGGCACTACGAACCTGAATACGAACAGGGTTTCAACGCGATGCTGTGCTGTGGCCCGATTCATCGCGGTGTCGCACTGACCGGCGATCTGGTGATCTCGGCCCGCCTCGACGCCAAGCTGATGGCCTTCAATCGCGCCGACGGCAAAGTGGTGTGGGAAGCCAAGATCGACGAATGGAAGAACGGCGTCACCACCAACTCGGCGCCGCTCGTCATCGGAGATCATGTGATAATCGGCGTGTCGGGTGGCGAGTATGGCGTGCGTGGCTATCTGAAATCGTTCAACGCCAAGACCGGCGCCCTCGAGTGGCAGACCTATACGATTCCCGCCCCCGGCGAGCCGGGCAGCGAGACCTGGCCCAAGGACGATAGCTGGAAGACCGGTGGCGGTCCGACCTGGCTTACCGGCAGCTATGACGCCGAAACCAATACGCTCTATTGGGGCACCGGCAATCCCGGTCCGTGGACCGCCGGCACCCGGCCGGGCGACAATTTGTGGAGCAACGCCATGCTGGCGCTCGATCCCGACACCGGCAAGTTGAAATGGGGATTCCAATACACACCGAATGACGGATGGGACTACGACGGAATGTCCACGCCGATCCTCATCGACGCCACTATCGACGGCAAGGCGCGAAAGGCCGCGATGGTTTCCAATCGTAACGGCTTCTTCTATGCAATCGATCGCAGCAGCGGAGAATTCATCTATTCCCTGCCGATGGTCGAAGGGATCAACTGGGCTACCGGCCTGGATCCGAAGACCGGCAAGCCGTCGGTCAACGAGGCGATGAAGCCGAAGACCGGCGGCGGCACGGTGCAGCCGATCGTGCCGGG
>JANMQB010000054.1:0-1790 GCA_031370155.1 Hyphomicrobiales bacterium
AATAGAACCAGCGCAGCTTGATGGCGAAGAAAAACATCAGTACATTGGCGACGAAGAATTCCGGTAGCGCGATGGTGATCAGCGTCACCGAATTGACGATGCGGTCGAACGGGCTGTTGCGGTAGAGGGCCGCCATGACGCCGAGGAGCAGCGACAAAGGCACGGCGATCGCCGCCGCCATCGCCGCCAGGAAGAAGGTGTTGTAGAGGCGGGGCGCGATCATCGCGGTCACGCTGCGCTTGATCGAGCCGCCGAGGCCCGCATAGGAATAGCCGAAATCGCCGGTCAGCACCCCGCCAATCCATTCGACGTAACGCACCCAGGCCGGGCGGTCGAGGCCGATCTCGCGGTTGAAGTTGGCAACCGTCTCCGGCGTGGCAGCCTGTCCCAGGATCGCCTCGGCGAAGCCGCCGGGCAGGAATTCCAGCGTCGAGAAAATGACGATGGAGACGACGAACAGGGTCAACAGACCCAGTCCCAAACGCTGCAACACCGTTCTGACGATCGGATGCATCGGCCTCCCCAGGGCCTCTTTGCCGGGCCCTTTTCGCAAAGAGTAGCAGATCGGCGGACCGGCGCTAGCCGAAAACTTCAGGGGCGCTGGATTTTATAGGACGGCAATTATCAGGCAAACCACCAGCGCTCGGCGATCTTCATGCCGTCGAGCGGCCAGTTGGCGGCGGTATCGCCGTGGGCGAGGGTGTTGACATGGGCATCGACGAAATTGTTGAACACCACGTTGACCAGCCCGCCGTCGTCATGGACGAGCTGTTGCATTTCGGCATACATGGCGGCGCGCTTGGTTTCGTCGGTTTCGCCCCGCGCGGCGACCAAGAGCTCGTTGAAGCGCGGGCTCTTCCAGAACGTTTCGTTCCAGGCCGCGTCCGCGGCATAGACGGCGGTGAACATCCAGTCGGGCGTCGGACGGCCCGCCCAATAGCCGGCGACGAAGGGTTTCTTCAGCCAGACATTTTCCCAGTACGCGTCCTCGGGCTCGCGGATCACATTGATGTCGATGCCGGCGGCCTTGGCCGACTCCCGCCACAACAGGGCTGAATCGGTCGCTCCGGTGAAGGCAGCCTCGGCGACCGACAGGTCGAATTTCAGCGACTCGAGACCGGCCTTTTTGAGCAGGCTCTTGGCCATTTCCGGATCGTAGACGTGCTTGGGCTGCGGATCGACCGCGAATTTCACGGTCGGGGCGATCGGGTTGTCGTTGCCCACCGTGCCGTGGCCCAAGAACACCTTTTCCAGAATTTCCTCGCGATTGAGCGAATACTTGATGGCGTTTCGCACATCGGCATTGTCGAAAGGCGGCGCCGTGACATTCATCACGAAGACGTAGTGGCCGTAGCCGGTCTTCTCGAAGATCACCACATTGGGGTTCTGCTGCAGCAGATCGAGCGTCTTGAGATCGGCGCGGTGAAGATAGTCGATCTCGCCGGTATTGAGCGCATTGGTACGCGCCGTCGTGTCCTTGATCGACAGGCATTCCACCCGGTCGAACCAAGCGACGCCGGTCTTGAAGTAGTTGGGATTGCGGTTCAATGTGGTTGTGACGCCTGGCTCGAACTTCTCGAGCACGTAGGGACCGGTGCGGATGCCCGATTCCCAATCGACGCCGCCGCCATCCTTGGCCGGCATAATGGGAATGTGATAATCGGAAGCGATGTAGGGAAAGTCGGCGTTCCCGTCCTTGAGGTCGAACACGACGGTCAATTTGCCGTCGGCCTTGACCGATGCGACCGCCTCGAGCAGGGATTTTGCGGCGGACTTGGTGTCGGGCACCG
>JANMQB010000067.1:0-5237 GCA_031370155.1 Hyphomicrobiales bacterium
ACCATCTTCGCCGAAAACGGCCTGGTCGAGCGTCTGGTGCAGGAAGGCCGCAACAGCCCGGCCGATGTGCTGCTCTCGGCCGATGTCGGGCGCCTCGTCGAGGCGGCCTCGCGCGGTGCGGCCCAGCCGGTCGCCAGCGCCGCCATTCTCGAGAAGGTTCCCGCCAATCTGCGCGATCCGGCAAACCTGTGGTTCGGCCTCACCATGCGGGCCCGCGTCTTCTACGTCGCATCCGCCCGCGTCACTCAGCAATCGATCTCCTACGAGGGACTCGCCGATCCGCAATGGCGGGGCAAGGTGTGCATCCGCCCCGGCGATCATCCCTACAATCTCGGCCTCATCGCGGCGATGATCGCCCACAAGGGCGAGGATGCGACGCGCCAGTGGCTTAAAGGTCTCAAGGCCAATCTCGCCATCAAGCCCAGCGGCAATGACCGCGCCCAGGCCAAGAGCGTTTATTCCGGCGAATGCGATCTCGCCGTCGCCAACACCTATTACATGGGGCTAATGCTGACCAACGAGGAAGAGCCCGAGCAGAAGCAATGGGCCAAGTCGTTGCGCATCGTCTTCCCCGCTTCCGCCGATTTCGGCACGCACGTGAATATATCCGGCATGCTGATGGCCAAACACGCGCCGAACCGCGGCAATGCCCTGAAGCTGATGGAATTCCTGGCCGGCGACGAGGCCCAGCGCCTGTATGCCGACGGCAATTTCGAATATCCGGTCAACCCGGCGGTGCCGGCGGCGGAGGTTGTCCGCTCCTGGGGCAGCTTCACGCCCGATACGCTGAATGTCGCCGAGATCGCCAAGCTCGAGCCCGTCGCCGCCCGCCTGGTCGACGAGGTGCAGTTCAACGATTAGGACCTAACTGGCGAGTGTTCCTAGCCGGATGATGTCCTCGAAGGCGGTGCCTGCCGGCAGCGTGCCGTAGGCGCCGCCCCAATCATTGTCGAGGCGCGAGGCGCAGAAGGCATCGGCGACGGCCGATGGTCCATGACGCACCAGAAGCGACGCCTGCTGGACAACCGCCATCGAGCCTGCGATGCGGCGGGCCCGCGATTGCCGCTCCGCCGGATCGCGGAGCTCGTCCTGCAGCCGCGCAACGGCGCGATCCAGCCGCTTATCGCCGCCGCGCGCCGCGGCCAATTCCGCAAACAGCGCCTCCGCCGCAGCGGGTTCGCGCTCCAGGCTGCGCAGCACGTCGAGGCAGATGACATTGCCCGAGCCTTCCCAGATGCCGTTGACCGGCGCCTGCCGGTACAGCCGCGGCATCACCGATTCCTCCACGTAGCCCGAGCCGCCGTGGCATTCGAGCGCCTCGCAGACATGGGCGGGCAGCCGCTTGTTGAGCCAGTATTTGGCAATCGCCACGGCAATGCGCGCGAAGGGCTCCGAGCCCGGCTCGCCGTAGCTGCGGGCGACCCGCGCCACCAGCAGCGTTGCCGCCACCCACTCGACGACGAGATCGGCCAGCACATTGCGCATCAAGGGCTGATCGATGAGGCGCTTCTGGAAGGCGCTGCGGTGGCCCGCGTGATGCACCGCCTGCACGACGCCCGCCCGCATCATGCCGGCCGCCGCCACCGCCGTGTCGAGGCGGGTGTGATGCACCATCTCGATGATGGCGCGGACGCCTTGTCCCTCTTCGCCGATGAGCTCGGCCCAGCTCTGCTTGTATTCGATTTCGGCCGAGGCGTTGGAGCGGTCGCCGAGCTTGTCCTTGAGCCGCTGGATGAGAAACGGATTGCGGCTGCCGTCGGGGCGCCAGCGCGGCAGCAGGAAACAGGAAAGCCCCGCATCGGTGTTGGCGAGCGTCAGGAACGCATCCGACATGGGCGCCGAGCAGAACCATTTGTGGCCGGTCAATTCGAACCAGCCGTTGCCCAGGTCCCGCGCCTTTGTTGAGTTGCTGCGCACGTCCGAGCCGCCCTGCTTCTCCGTCATCGCCATGCCGATGGTAAGGCCGGTCTTCTCCGCCGCCGGAATGGAGCGCGAATCATAGGAGGCGGCCGTGACGCGCCGCAGCCATTCGTCAGCCTGCGGATGATGTGTGAGCGCCGGCACCGCCGCATAGGTCATGGTGATGGGGCAGCACACGCCGGCTTCCGCCTGGATCAGCAGGTATTCGAGCGCCATATGCGCCACATGCCCGCCGGGCTCGGCGGCCGTCCAGGCGATCGAGTGAACTTCGTGGGCTTTGGCGAGCCGCATCAGCTCGTGATAGGCGGGATGATAGGAGACCTCGTCGATGCGGCGGCCGGAGCGGTCGAAGACGCGAAGCTCCGGCGGATGCCGGTTGGCCGCCTCCGCCAGTTCCGCTATATGCTCGCTGCCGAGCACGGCGCCGAAGGCATGGAGCTTCGGTACCGCCCAGCCCGCGCCCTCGCGCCCCACGGCGGCGCCCAGGACGGGGTCGCTGTCGAAGAGATTGTAATCCTCAAGCGGCGGCGGCTGGTTCGTCACCTCATGGCTGTCGAAAACCGAAATGGGCTGCCGGGGTGGCATCGGACTCCCTGCCGCGGCGGGGCTTGCGCCAAGCTTGCCGGCCTTCGTGGACGCCTCAATTGGGCAATGAACTATTAGCACACTTGCCCTAGACTATTAAGGAAAGGTGACCAGGCCGGTAGCAATGAGCGGCAACCCCGAATTTCTGATCAACGAGGCGCTCTATCAATGGTGCGTCCGGGCCTTTTCGTTGCTGCGCAAACGCCTCGGCATCGACATCAAGCTGCATGGCGGCGAGGAACGGATCGCGGCCGGCCAGATTTTCCTGTTTAACCATTTCGCCCGCTTCGAAACCATCGTTCCGCAATATTTCATTTACCAGGCCACCGGCGCCTATTGCCGCTGCGTGGGGACCCAGGAATTGTTCGCGGGCGGCGGCCAGTTCGCCAAATTCCTGTGGAACTGCGGCGGGGTTCCCAACAACCATCCCGGGCTTCTGCCCTTCCTCGCCGCCGAAATCCTGCGCGGCCGCAAGGTGATCATTTTCCCGGAAGGTTCGATGATCAAGGACCGCGGCGTCTTCGCGCCATCCGGCATCTGGCCGGTGCTGCGCGCCATCGCCCGTCATCGCCAGGGTGCCGCCGCCCTGGCGCTGGTGCTTGAGGCTTTCAAGAAGCGCATCCTCTCGGTGCACGAGGCCGGCGATACGGCGCGGCTCGGCCGCTGGGTGGCGGCGCTTGGACTTGCCGACATCGAGGCGCTGCTCGCCGCGGCCCGCAAGCCGACCCTGATCGTGCCCGGCAACATCACCTTCTATCCGATCCATATCGGCGACAACATCCTGCGCAAGATGGCCGAATTCTTCACCGGCGGCATCGGCGAACGGGTCAGGGAAGAACTGCTGATCGAAGGCAATCTGATCCTCCGCCACACCGACATGGACATCCGCCTCGGCCGGCCCGTCGATCCCCATCTCACCTGGAACCGGGCCGACCGGATGATTCTGGCGCGCGCTTTCGAGAAAGTCGACAGCCTGCCCGATCTCTTCGGCCTCAAGGACAAGGCGGACCGCTGGATCGATCGCATCGCCGCCCTCGCCATGCGCCGCAAGACGCGGCAGCTTCGCGATCTCTGCATGGCGGAGATGTATGCCCATGTCACCGTCAATCTCAATCACCTCGCCTCGCGGCTGATCTTGCGGCTCTATGACAGCGGTGAAACCGAAATCGCCCGCGGCCGCTTCCACCGCCTGCTCTACCGCATTCTCAAGGACGTGCAGAAGCTGCCCGGACTTCATCTGCACCGCAGCATCGCCGAGCCCGAGGCCTATGACGGCGTGCACGACGGCAGCAACGACCTTTTCGCCGAGTTTTTCGAAACCGCCGCCGCTTCCGGCCTCATCGCCGCCGAGGCCGACAGCTACCGATTGTTGCCGGCGCTTGCCGGCGGCAAGGGCGGCCGCGATCCGCGCCTCGAGAATGTCGTGCGCGTCTATGCCAACGAAATCGCCTCGCTTGGCCCCGTCACCAGGATCGTCGATCGCGCCCGGCCCGCCGCAGGCGCGGAGCTGGCGCATCTCCTCTTCGACGATGAGCTGCGTGCCCATGCCCAGGGCAAGCAGAAGCATTCGGGGGCCCGTCACGCCGCCGTCAACGGCGTGGAGACGGTGCGCAACGGCGAACCCTATCTGCTGCTTCCCGAGCGGCCCCGCAAACCCGGCGTCGTTCTCGTCCACGGCTTTCTCGCCTCGCCGGCCGAACTCAAGGAGCTCGGGCAACGTCTCGCCGATCAAGGCCATCCGGTTTTCGGCGTCAGGCTCAAGGGCCATGGCACGTCGCCCTGGGATCTGCGCGAGCGGAACTGGCAGGACTGGCTTGCCTCGGTGCGGAACGGCTATGAGATCATGTCGCTTCTCGGCCACAACGTGCTGCTTGCCGGATTTGCAACCGGCGCTTCGCTGGCCTTGCATGTGGCGGCCTCGCGGCCGCCGGGCCTTGCCGGCGTCGTGGCGGTCTCGGCGCCGATCAAATTCCGCGATCGCAATCTCACCTACGCGCCGCTCATCCACGGCATCAACCGCTTGGCCGAATGGGTCTATGCCGAGGACGGCATCAAGCCGTTTCACATCATTGAACCGGACTATCCCGACATCCGCTACCGTCACATGCCGGTGCGCGGCCTGGTCGAGCTGCGCAGGACGGCGGACGAGCTGGAACGGTGCTTGCCCGACATCGCCTGTCCCGTGCATATCGTTCAGGCCACGGACGATCCGATCGTCGATCCGGACAGCGCCCGCATCATCCACGGCGGGATCGGATCGGCGGAGAAGTCGCTGCACATGATCGCCTCGAACCGTCACGGCATCCTGCACGAGGATGCAGGCGGCGCCCAGTCGCTCGTCGTTTCGCTGCTCGGTGCATTTGCGGCGCTCCCCAAACCAACGCCATTGCCCGCCGTCGCCGTCGCCAATCCGTTGCCGAAGATCGGCGCGGCCCTTGCCCGCGCGCTGGCGCCGTTTCTTGGCTGGCTGCGGCGCCGCGCGGCGTTGCCGCCGCCGTCCAGAAAGCCCTATGCGTGGGAAAAATCCTATCCCGCCGGCGTCGATTGGCACGCCGCCATTCCGCCCAAGCCGCTTACCGCGCTTTTCGATGACGCCGTGCGCATCCACGCCGACAAAACATGTATGAGTTTCCGCGGCAAAGACTACCGCTACCGCGACGTCGGGCGGCTGGTCGACCGGGCGGCCCGCGGCTTCCAGGCGCTCGGCGTGCGCCGCGGCATCAAGGTGGCGC
>JANMQB010000098.1:0-1678 GCA_031370155.1 Hyphomicrobiales bacterium
GTCGGCGGCGGCATTCCGTTTCTGCGCCCCCACATCGAGCGGCTCTATGAAGGGGCCAAGTCGATCTTCATGGATGTCGGCATCACACCCCAAGAACTGGTCAAGCGCCTGTTCGATTGCCTCGATGCCAACCGGATGACCGATGGCGTGCACATCCGCCTGATGGTGACCCGCGGCGTCAAGGCCACGCCCTATCAGGATCCGCGGGTGACCATCTCGCCCGCCACCATTGTGATCATCCCCGAATACAAAACCGCGAGCCCCGATAAATTCGAGCGCGGCCTCAAGCTTTACACGGTGCACGTCAGGCGCGGCGCACCCGACGTGCAGGACCAGAAGCTCAATTCCCATTCCAAGCTCAACTGCATCACGGCTTGCATCCAGGCCATGAATGCCGGCGCCGACGAGGCCCTGATGCTCGATCCCCTGGGCTTCGTCGCCACCTGCAACTCCACGCACTTTTTCATCGTGCGAAGGGCCGAGGTGTGGACTTCGACCGGCCAATACTGCATCCCCGGCATCACCCGCGCCAACATGATCAGCCTCTGCCGGGAGAACGCCATCCCGGTCTTCGAAAAGCAGTTTTCGCTTTACGACGTCTACGGCGCCGACGAGGCTTTCGTCACCGGCACCTTCGCCGGCCTGATCCCGGTGCGCGAGGTCGACGGCCGCGAGGTCGCGCATCCTCTGTCCACGGAGCAATGGACGGGCGCCGGCCCCGTCTCGCGCCGGCTGTCGGCCCTCTACAAGGAGCTTTGCATCCGCGAGGCCACGAGGACGTTGTGATCGAGCCCTCTTTTGCAATGCGCCGCGAGGGTGTAAGTTAATATCATGACCGAGCTTCTCGACAAGGCACTGGCGGCGGTACGCAAGCTGCCGTCCCGCAATCAGGATGAAATCGCCAAGGCGATGCTGCGGCTGGCGCAGGACAGTGGCGCTCCCGAGGCCGTCGATCCCGCCCACCGTGCGGCCGTTCTCGATGGACTGAACCAGGCAAGACGCGGCGACATGGCCTCGGATGCCGAAGTCGAAACTGCGTTCCGCCGCTTCGATTCATGAGGCTGCGGCTCACCCGCCGTGCCGCCGCGGAAATCGAGGAAATCGCCGATTATATCAAGGCGCACGATCCTCGCGCCGCCCTTCGCGTGCGAGCGGCAATCCAGGACACATTGCGGAATATCGCGGCGTTTCCCGAAATGGGCCGTCGTCAGGATATCGAAACCGTCCGCAAGGCCGTCACGCCGGATTACGGCTATCTGATCTATTACGCGGTCGATTCCGGCTCCGCTGAAATCGTCGTTCTGACGATTCAGCATCCGAAGAGGGAACGCCCCTTCGATGACGTCTGATGGCATCTGCCCGGGAATTCACCGATGACCACGATCGCCATGTGGTCGGGGCCGCGCAACATCTCCACCGCCTTGATGTATGCTTTCGGTAATCGCGCCGATTGCATCGCCTGGGACGAGCCCTTTTATGCATTTTCGCTCGTCCATCACGGCAACGATCATCCGATGCGAGAGGCGATCATCGCCGCCAATGACAGCGATTGGAAGAGCCTGGTGGCGAAATGCGTGAGGCCGGCGGCGAAGCCGCTCTTCTACCAGAAGCACATGACCCACCACATGCTCGCGCGCTTCGACCGCTCCTGGATCCTGAAGCTCACCAATGCTTTCCT
>JANMQB010000111.1:0-2692 GCA_031370155.1 Hyphomicrobiales bacterium
CGGGCGATATCACCACGATCGCATAGGCGACCGCGAACGCCACGATCCCGTCCCAGTTCATGTCAACCCATCGCTTTCTGGAGGTTGGCATCAACTGCGTCGATGAAGCCCTCGGTCGAAAGCCAGGATTGGTCGGGACCGACGAGAACCGCCAGGTCCTTGGTCATCAGGCCGCTCTCAATCACCGAAACCGTCACCTTTTCAAGGGTTTCGGAAAATTCCCTGAGCTTTTGATTGCGGTCGAGCTTGGCGCGGTGGGCAAGACCGCGGGTCCAGGCGAAGATCGAGGCGGTCGAATTGGTCGACGTCGCCTTGCCCTGCTGGTGCAGGCGATAGTGGCGGGTCACGGTGCCGTGGGCGGCCTCGGCCTCCACCGTCTTGACGTCGGGCGTCATCAAAACCGAGGTCATCAGACCGAGCGAGCCGTAGCCTTGCGCCACCAGGTCCGACTGTACGTCGCCATCGTAATTCTTGCACGCCCAGATATAGCCGCCGGTCCACTTCATCGCCGAGGCGACCATGTCGTCGATCAGCCGGTGCTCGTAAGTGATCTTGCGTTTTTCGAACTCAACCTTGAATTCGGCCTGGTAGACGCTCTCGAAAATATCCTTGAAGCGGCCGTCATAGGCCTTGAGGATGGTGTTCTTGGTCGACAGATAGACCGGATAGTTGCGGTTCAAACCGTAATTGAGGCTGGCGCGGGCGAAATCTCTGATCGAGTCGTCGAGATTGTACATCGCCATTGCGAGGCCGCCGCCGGGCGCCTTGATCTCTTCCTTCTCGATCACCTTGCCGTCCTCGCCGACGATTTTGATGGTGAGGGTTCCCTTGACGGGTAAGGTGAATTCGGTTGCGCGATACTGGTCGCCGAAAGCATGGCGGCCGATGATGATCGGCAGGGTCCAGCCCGGCACCAGGCGGGGCACGTTGGAACAGATGATCGGCTCGCGGAAGATGACGCCGCCCAAGATGTTGCGAATGGTGCCGTTGGGGCTCTTCCACATCTGTTTCAGGCCGAATTCCTTTACCCGCGCCTCGTCGGGGGTGATGGTGGCACATTTCACTCCGACGCCATGCTGCTTGATGGCATTGGCGGCATCGATCGTCACCTGGTCGCCGGTCCGGTCGCGGTTCTCGATCGAGAGATCGTAGTAGTGCAGGTCGATATCGAGATAGGGATGGATGAGCTTGGTCTTGATGAGGTCCCAGATGATGCGGGTCATTTCGTCGCCGTCGAGTTCGACGACCGGATTTTCAACCTTGATCTTCGCCATCGGAATGAGCCTCGTGCTGCTATTGCGGGGGAAGTTGCGAGCCTATAGCAGGGGCCTCGCGCGGGAGCAATTCAGAGGGAGGGCGCGCATGCGCGACAGGCGGTTGCGTTGCGCCGCCGGCAACGGCATGGTGAGCCGAACCGGCGGGGATCAAATCATGGACATAGCGCAGCCACGCCTGCTCGACGGCGGCATGGCCCTTGAAATCAAGATCGGCGGGCAGAAGCGCCGCTTCCATGCGCTGTGGCTTCGCGACAATGCACCGGACGCGGCCACTCGCAGCGCCAGCAATGGCCAGCGGCTCATCACCATACTCGACATTCCCGCGGCCACGCGGATCGCGGAAGCCCAAATATCCGGCGGCGAGCTCGCGGTGCGCTTCGAGCCGGAAGGAAAATCCGTGAGCTATGGCGCCAATTGGCTGGCCGCCCACACCTATGATGGCATGCCGAAACGGCCCAAGGGGTGGACGGGTGCCGGGATCGAGCGCTGGGACAGCGGCCTGCAGTCGCATGTTGCAAACGCAAGCTTTGGGGACGTGACGGCGAGCCGCGCGGCGCTGGGGAAGTGGCTCGCCGCCGTGCGCCGCCATGGCTTCGCGGTGATGACGGGATTGCCGACGGCAAGCGGCACGCTGTGCCAGGTGGCGGAGCTGTTCGGCTACGTGCGCGAGACCAATTATGGGCGCTGGTTCGAGGTGCGCGCCAAAGTCAATCCCAACAATCTCGCCTATACCAATCTCGGGCTTCAGGCCCACACCGACAATCCCTACCGCGATCCGGTGCCGACCCTGCAGATTCTCGCCTGTCTCGAGAACACGGTCGAAGGCGGCGACTCGATCGTCGTCGATGGTTTCAAGGTGGCCGAAAGACTGCAGAAGGAAAGCCCGCATGGCTTCGATCTCCTGACCAGGCATTGCGCGCGTTTCGAATATGCGGGCGCCAAGGGCGTCAGGCTCCGCTCCAAGCGGCCGCTCATTGAGCTCAGCCCGGACGGCGAATTGATCGCCATCCGCTTCAACAACCGCTCGGGGGCCGCCTTCACCGACATCCCCTATGACGACATGGCGGATTATTATGCAGCTTACCGGCGCTTTGCCGAGCTCATCGAGGACCCTGCGACGGAAGTGACCTTCAAGCTCAAGCCCGGCGAGCTTTTCATCGTCGACAACATGCGCGTGCTGCATGCCCGCAAGTCGTTCTCGGGGACCGGCAGCCGCTGGCTCCAGGGCTGCTATGCCGACAAGGACGGATTGCTCTCGACGCTTTCGGCAATCGAAGAAGAGGGAGCGCTCGCATGACCGCGCCGCAGCTCGACCGCTCCAACATCGTCGCCTTCATCGCCGACATCTTTGAGCGTCGCGGGGCCGACTCCTACCTGGGTGAGCCAGTGACCATGTCGCAACACATGCTGCAGGG
>JANMQB010000121.1:0-2715 GCA_031370155.1 Hyphomicrobiales bacterium
CCCATCTCGGTGCCGCCGTGGTTCAGATGCACCGAACCGTCGGTATAGACATGGACCAGCGCACCCGCCTGGTTGAGATGGGTGAGGGTGAAGGAAATGCCGAACTTGACCGGGGTGAGCGCCAGGCCCTTCTTCAGCAGCGTGTTCCTGGCATTGAACGCCGTCACAGCCTCGCGGCGGGCGCGATAGTCCGATGAGGCTTCAAGCTGCTCGATCACGTCGAGGGCGATGTTGTCTTCGATCTTCATGCCATAGGGCGTGACATCGCGGCCCTTGGCATAGAGGTTGCGCTTCCTGACATCGAGGGGATCGAGGCCGAGTTGCACGGCGATCGCATCCATCATGCGTTCGCTGAACACCATGCCCTGGGGTCCGCCGAAGCCGCGGAAGGCGGTGTTGGAGACCGTATGGGTCTTGAGGCGGCGGGTGCGGATGCGGGTGGCCGGATAGAAATAGGTATTGTCGGCATGGAACATGGTGCGGTCGTTGATCGGGCCGCTGAGATCGGCCGAATAACCGCAACGCGACAGGAACTCGACATCGACGGCGTTGAGGCGGCCGGTCTTGTCGAAGCCCGCCGCATAATTGACGCGGAAATCGTGGCGCTTGCCGGTCATCATCATGTCTTCGTCGCGGTCGAGCCGGCACTTGGCGGGGCGGCCGGTCAGGCGCGCCGTCAAGGCGGCGAGCGCCGCCCATTGCGCCGCCGGGCTTTCCTTGCCGCCGAAGGCGCCGCCCATGCGGCGGCATTCGCAGGTGACCAGCGCTTCGGGAACGCCGAGCATCCTGGCGATCAGGTGCTGGACCTCGGTCGGGTGCTGGGTCGAGGAATGAACGATCATGCCGCCGTTTTCGTCGGGGCTAGCCATGCCGACCTGACCCTCGAGATAGAAATGTTCTTGGCCGCCGGCGAGAAAGCTCTCGGCGATGCGGTTGGCGGCGGCGGCCAGCGCCTTGGCCACGTCGCGGCGCTTGAATTCGTAAGGCGGCAGCACGTCCTTGGTCTTCATCGCCACCGCATCGTCGACGCTCACCGCCGGCTTCTCGGCGGCAATTTCGATGCGGGCGAGGCGCGCGGCGCGGCGGGCGGCATCGCGGGTTTCGGCTGCTACGGCGAAAACAACCTGGCCGTGGAACTCGATTTCGCCGTCGGCCAGAATGGGATCGCCGCCGATCGACGGGCTGCAATCGTTGACGCCGGGAATGTCCTTGGCGGTCAAGACCGCGACGACGCCGGAATATTTGCGAACCGCATCGAGATCGATCGAATTGATCCGGCCTCTGGCACCTTCCCTGGCATAGCCGGGTTCCACATGCAGCAGTCCTTCCGGCTCGCGCATGTCGTCGATATAGGTGGCGGTCCCCTGCACATGCAATGCGGCGCTGTCATGGGCGAGCGACAGGCCCACTGCATCGGTTTCGAATTTGCGCCGGGCGATACTCATGTCAGGCGGCCTCCCCGCGTAAGCCCACGAGGCGCGTGTCGCGGCTCGCCCGGCCCGCCGTCTCGATCAGCGCCTTGCGGAGCAGCGATTGCGCCACATCGAGGCGGTAGCCCGCCGAGGCGCGCATGTCGGAAATCGGCTGATAATCCTCGGCCAGCGCCAGAATGGCATTGTTCCACGAAGCGGCATTGTCGAGAGAAGCACCGGCGAGCGCCGCTTCGGCGCGCGAAGCCCGCTTCGGGGTTGCCGCCATGCCGCCGAAGGCAATGCGCGCCGAAGCGATACGCCTGCCATCCAAGGTGAACTTGAAGGCGGCCATGACGGCGGAAATATCCTGGTCGAAGCGCTTGCAGATCTTGTAGCTGCGGAACACCTCATTGGCCTTGAGCTTGGGCACATCGACGCGCCAGACCAGTTCGCCAGCTTTGCGGTCCTGCTTGCCATAGGCGATAAAAAATTGCTCGAGCGGCATCTGCCGCATGGCCTCGCCGTGGCGGAGATGAAGTGTGGCGCCGAGAGCAATCAGCATGGGCGGCGTGTCGCCGATCGGCGAGCCATTGGCGATGTTGCCGCCGACAGTGCCGGAAGCGCGCACCTGCTTGGCGCCCAAGCGGCGCAGGGTTTCGCCGAAATCCGGATCGATCGCCGCCAGATAGGGCTCGGCCTCGGCATAGGTGACGGCGGCGCCAAGGGAAAGCCTGTCGCGGCCATCGGCGATCTCATGCAGTTCCTTGACACCGCTCACATGAATGATCTTCGGCAGGCTGCGAAGCTGCTTGGTGATCCACAATCCGACATCGGTCGCGCCCGCTACGATCGTCGCATCGGGATGGCGGGCGGCGAGGCTGGCGAGCGTCTCTGCCTTCGCGGGCACGGCCACGAAGCTGGCCTCATCGCCGACGAAGGCATCCGATCCATCGTTGAGGCTGGCCAATTGTGCTACGGCGCGCTTTTCCTCGCGGGCCCAGCGATCCACCGCCTTGCCGGTGCAGGAGTCGAGAGCCGCGTCGACGATCGGCCGGTAGCCGGTGCAGCGGCAGAGATTGCCGGCGATGTGATCGACGATGTCCTGGCGGCTGGGGCGCTTGCCGGAATGATAGAGGGTGAATAGCGCCATCACGAAACCCGGCGTGCAGAAGCCGCATTGCGAGCCATGGGTATCGACCATCGCCTGCTGAACCGGATGCAGCACATCTCCGTTTGCAAGGTCATCGACTATCACCAGTTCCTTGCCATCGATCTGGCCCAGCAGAAGAATGCAAGCGTTGAC
>JANMQB010000262.1:0-2650 GCA_031370155.1 Hyphomicrobiales bacterium
CCGCCGATTTCTTTGCCCCCAGCCAGTGCGGGATATTCTCGTAGGAATCGGTGTGCGCGTCGAAATGCAGCAGCGCCGCCTTGCGGCCGCCGGTGAGCCGCGCATGCGCGCCCGCAATCGCCTGAACGATGGCGCCGGTGATGCCGTGATCGCCGCCGATCGACACCGGATTGGCGCCGGCTTCATCGATCCGGCGGTAGAAGGCGGTGATGCGCTCGACGCATTTTTCATTGTCCATCGCCTCGGGCAGCGGCACGTCGCCCAAATCGTTGATTCGGGCCGCCTCCCAGGGTGAGAAATCGAAATGCTTGTGATAGCGGCGATTGTGCGCCGAGACGTGGCGCACGGCGCGCGGGCCCAGATGCTGGTCGCGCTCGGTCGAGCCGTTGCCGGAACTGTGCGGCACGCCGACGAGTGCGATGTCGGTCTTGGCCGGATCGGGATCGTGCGGACAGCGGAACAGCGTCGCTATGCCCCACCAGTAGAGCGACTCCATCATTATCCGGTCTGTTGAGTCATCGCTCATGAGCCGTATCCTCCCAATCGCATGACACCATGGGCCTCCAGCGCCGCCTTCAATTTCGGCAGCACCCGGACGGCGCCCGCCAGCGCCGCCACCCGTGGGAACTTCTCATGCACCGCCGCTTCCGTGGGCCTGCCCCAAAGGGACAGCATGAAGGCATAGGTATCGAGCGCCGAATAGGAGTCTCCCATCAGCCAGGGGCCTTCGTCTTGTAGCCGCCGGTCCAGAACAGCCCACAGTGCGTCGCACTTCTCCGTCGCCTTCTGGATGATGAATTCGTCATGCCGCTTGTCCATGGCAAATTCATTGCCGGGAAACGCGGCACTGATCGCCGGGTAGAGATTGGTGCTCATGAAGTGCAGCCAGGAGAGAAACTCGCCGTAATCGTCCGACCCGGGCGGCGGCGACAGACCCTTGTCGGGATGCGCCGACAAGAGGAATGTCACGATCGCCGCCGACTCGAAGAGTGCGCGCCCGTCCTGAAGGCCGAAGACCGGGATCTGGCCGAGCGGGCTGATGGCGCGGAAATCCGGCGCCTTCACCTGCTCCGCCGTCATCCAGATGTTCTGGTATGGCACCCCCATTTCCTCGAGCAGGAAATGGACGCACAGCGATCCCCACGCCTTCACGTTATAGAGCTTGTACATGCCGGACCCTCTCCCGCCTTCGCCACCGCCATTGTTTCCGAAAAGCGGCTGCGGCGCTAGTATCTCCGGCATGGACGACGGCCCCGCCCTGCCCGGCTTCTGCCGCGACTGCCTCGCCGCGGCGGCGGCAGGCGAAACGCGCTGCAGTGTCTGCGGCAGCCCGCGCCTGGTGCGCCACCGCGAACTCAACGATCTCGCCATCGCCCATATCGATTGCGACGCCTTCTATGCGGCGGTTGAAAAGCGCGACAAGCCGGAACTCGCCGACAAGCCGGTGATCGTCGGCGGCGGCACCAGAGGTGTCGTCTCCACCTGCTGCTATGTCGCCCGCATCAAGGGTGTGAGATCGGCGATGCCGATGTTCAAGGCGCGCGCCCTCTGCCCCGAGGCGATCGTCATCAAGCCCGACATGGCGAAATATGCCGCAGCCGGCCGCGAAGTGCGCGCCCTCATGCTGGAACTCACGCCGCTGGTCGAACCCTTGTCGATCGACGAAGCCTTCCTCGATTTGTCCGGCACGGCACGGCTCCATGGCATGAGCCCGGCCCTGTCGCTTGCCAGGCTGATCAAGGCGATCGAGTCCAAAATCGGAATTACCGCCTCGGCCGGGCTTTCCTTCAATAAATATCTCGCCAAGGTCGCCTCCGACCAGGAGAAGCCGCGCGGCTTTTCGGTGATCGGCCGGGCCGAGGCCAAGGACTTTCTGGCCCCCAGGCCGGTCAGTCTCATCTGGGGCGTCGGCCGCGCCTTTCAGGAGCAGCTTTCCAGGGACGGCATCGCCCGCATCGGCCAGTTGCAGGCAATGGACAAGATCGAGCTGATGAAGCGCTATGGCGGCATGGGCGCGCGCCTCTATCATCTGGCGCGTGGCGAGGATTCCCGCCGCGTCTCACCCGACGAGGAGACCAAGAGCATCGGCGCCGAGACCACCTTCAATTCCGATATCGCCGCCTACGGGGAGCTTGAACGCATTCTCTGGCGCCTGTCGGAGAAAGTCTCGCGCCGCGCCAAGAGCGCCGGACTCGCCGGCCAGACCGTGATGCTGAAACTCAAGACCGCCGAATTCAGGACGCGAACCCGCAACACCACGCTGGCCGAGCCGACGCAGATGGCCCACCGCATCTTCGAAGCGGCCACGCCGCTCCTTAGGCGCGAGGCCGGCGGCGCCGCCTTCCGCCTGATCGGCGTCGCCATTTCGCATCTGGCCGAAGCCACGGCCGAAACCGGGACTCTCGATGCCAGGGCCGCCGCCCGCACCAGGGCCGAGATCGCCATGGACCGGCTGCGCGCCAGGTTCGGCCGCACGGCGATCGAGCGCGGTATCGCTTTTGGCCGCGAGGAGGACTAGCGTAACGTCAACTTAAATTAAGTAAAACTTAACAAAAGGCAAACTCCGGTTGCAATTGATCTTGATTAACCAATCGTAAACTGCAATCGTTCCATTGGGGACGGGCTTAGTTCGATTGCGAAAATTCAGAGG
>JANMQB010000270.1:0-10504 GCA_031370155.1 Hyphomicrobiales bacterium
TCAGCCATTCATCCGCGGCGCCCCTCCGCCGCCGTCACCATCGGCAATCTCGTGATCGGCGGCGGCGCTCCCATCGCCGTGCAGTCGATGACCAACACCGACACGGCCGATGTGGAGGCAACCGCCCGCCAGACGGCGGAACTCGCCGGCGCCGGATCCGAATTGGTGCGCGTGACCGTCGATCGCGACGAAGCGGCCCGCGCCGTCCCCCATATCCGCGACAAGCTCGACCGCATGGGCGTGGCCGTGCCGCTGATCGGCGATTTTCATTACAACGGCCATACGCTGCTCGCCGGTCACCCGGCCTGCGCCGAAGCGCTGGCCAAATACCGCATCAATCCCGGCAATGTCGGATTCAAGGCGAAGAAGGACCGCAATTTCTCGATGATGATCGAGACGGCGCTGAAATTCGACCGCCCGGTGCGGATCGGCGTCAATTGGGGTTCCCTCGACCAGGCGCTGTTGACCGAACTCATGGACCGCAATGCCAAATCGGCCGACCCCCTCGATGCCCGCGAAGTCATGCACGAAGCCGTGGTGCAGTCGGCACTCCTCTCGGCGGCACGCGCCGAAGAGCTGGGACTGGCACGCAGCAAGATCGTCATTTCGGCCAAATGCTCCGAGGTCCAGGATCTAATCGCCGTCTACCGCGCCTTGGCCAGCCGCTACGAATATGCTCTGCATTTGGGCCTCACCGAAGCCGGCATGGGCTCCAAGGGCATCGTCGCCTCGACCGCGGCGCTTAGCGTTCTTCTGCAGGAAGGCATCGGCGATACCATCCGCATTTCGTTGACCCCTGAGCCCGGCGGCGATCGCACTCGCGAGGTGACGGTGGCCCAGGAGATTCTCCAGACCATGGGGCTTCGCGCCTTCGCGCCCATGGTGATTGCCTGCCCCGGCTGCGGCCGCACCGCTTCCACCGTGTTTCAGGAACTGGCCCAGGATATCCAGTCTTACATCCGCGCCCGCCTGCCCGATTGGCGCAAGGAGTATCCCGGTTTCGAGACGCTGCAGCTCGCCGTCATGGGCTGCATCGTCAACGGCCCCGGCGAATCGAAACACGCCGATGTCGGCATCTCGCTCCCCGGCACCGGCGAACTCCCTTCCGCCCCCGTCTATGTCGACGGCAGGAAGGTGACGACATTGCGCGGCGAAAACATCGCCGGCCAGTTCAAAGAGATCGTCGAGGATTACGTCAAGACCCGCTGGGGCCATGCCTGATTGATTCAACCGGGCTTAACTCCTCCAGAAACTCCCCTTCTCCCCGCCGCAAGCGGCAGGGAGAAGGGGAAGATGGCCGAATTCGATCAAGTATTTCGCGCGACGATGTAGCGGGCCGCGGCGCGGAGCGTATCGGCCTGCGCACCGAAACCCGACAGCGCGGCAACGGCCTGATTGGCTAGTGCCGCAGCCTTTGCCTCGGCTTCAGGTAGTCCGAGTAGCGCCACCAATGTCGCCTTGCCCTTGTCTTGGTCTTTCTGGGTTCCCTTGCCGAGCCGCTCCGGGCTTGAAGTGACATCGAGAATGTCGTCGGCGATCTGGAAAGCCGGCCCGAAATTGTCCGCATACTGACGAAATGGGTCGGGCTCGCATCCGCCGAGAAGGGCGCCCGCCTCACAGGCGAAGCGGAACAACGCACCCGTCTTCATCGCCTGCATGCGCACGATTGCCGCGGCATCCATCGCGTCCGCCGCCATGTCGAGCATCTGTCCGCCCGCCATGCCGGCATGACCCGCCGCTTTGGCCAGTCCGGCAATGAGGAGGCTGCGCACCGCGCCGTCCGGGTGAGTTGCGGGATCGGCCAGGATTTCGAAGGCGAGTGTCAGGAGCGCATCGCCCGCCAGGATGGCGGTCGCCTCGTCGAAAGCCTTGTGCAGCGCCAGCCGGCCGCGCCGCATGTCGTCGTCGTCCATGGCGGGAAGATCGTCATGGACCAGCGAATAGCAATGCACGCATTCCAGTGCCGCCCCCACCCGCAAGGCCCGCGCGGCCGGAACCCCGCAGAGTTTCGCCGATTCCACCACCAGAAACGGCCGGAGCCGCTTGCCCTGCCCAAGTGCCCCATAGCGCATGGCCTCGCCGAGGCGCCCGGCGGACGCAGGCGGCAGCAAGCGGTCGAGCAAGGCGTCGGTGTCGCGGGCACACGCGCCAAGGGCGGCTTCAAAGGACAAGTGGCTTTCCATATGCTAACAGCGCCTGTGTAGTGAGATGACCGCCGAAACTCAACCAGCCGCAGCCGGGGGTAAAACCCTGAGCCTCCTTGCCAAGCTCAATCGCCTGATGGCCCGCTTCGGCCCGTGGCCGCGCCGCGCGCTGCGTGTTCTGGCGGTGCTCGCCCTCTGGCCCATCGTCATGACGCTGGTCTATGCCGTGGTGCCGCCGCCCGTCTCCAATGTCATGATCTTCCGGCTCTTTGCCGGCAACGGCCTCCACAAGGACTGGGTCAGCCTCGACCAGATGTCGCCCAATCTGGCGCGCGCCGTCATCGCCTCGGAGGATGCCCGCTTCTGCAAGCATCACGGTGTCGACTGGGCCGAGGTCCAGGGCGTGGTCGAAGACGTCTTCGACGATGACGAGGGCTCCATCCGCGGCGCCAGCACCATTTCCATGCAGACTGCGAAGAACCTGTTCCTGTGGGACGGCCGCTCATTCCTGCGCAAGGGCCTGGAGCTGCCCTCGGCCCTGTGGATGGACCTGATCTGGTCGAAACGCCGCATGCTGGAGGTCTATCTCAACATTGTCGAATGGGCCCCCGGCATCTATGGCGCGGAAGCCGCCGCGCGGCACCATTTCAACAAACCCGCTTCCAAGCTCACCCGGCGCGAGGCAGCGCTCCTCGCCGCCGTATTGCCAAACCCCATCAAGCGCAAGGCCGGAAAGCCCTCGAAACGGGTCTCGGCCATCGCCAACCGCATCCTGATCCGCATGAATACCATGGGCCCCAATCTCACTTGTCTCGGGCCCTGAGCTTCGCTATAAGCCCGGCCATCTTAAGCGGGCCTGCGGCCCGTTTTTCCATGGAGTTCCGAAAATGGCCGTTCCACGCAAGAAACTGACCAGGAGCCGCATCGGCATGCGCCGCTCGGGCCACAAGATGGCAACCGTCACCTGGGTCGAGGACAAGAAATCGGGCGAGCTGCGCCGCCCGCACCACATCGACCTCAAGACCGGCATGTACCGCGGCCGCCAGGTGCTCCCCGCCAAGAGCGACGTCTGAGCGCCATCATCGCCACATGAGCGGCCGCTTGCGCCGCGTGTGATAGACGCGCATCACCTCGATTGCATCGCCCTTGATCCGGTACGGGATGACGAGTGGAAGTCCGTGCACGGACCATTCCCGCACCGGCCTTCCTTCGACGGGCCGGCCGGCGAACGGGTTCGCTTCGATCACCCGCAGCGCCTTGGCGATGCGAGCAACGACTCCCGCCGCGGCCTTGGCATCGTGCCGCGAAATATAACCGTTGAGTTCCTGAATGTCGCGGATGGCGCGTGGCAGCAGTCTGATCTTCATTCCGGCTTGCCGGGGAAGATGTCGGCTTCGGGCGCCGGCAATTCATCCGGTGTTCCGATCGAGTCCAGCCACTTGAACGCCGCTTCGCCGGAAACGAAGATGCCTTTGTCCGCCTCTTGCAAAGCCTCGTCGATCGCCTTGAGATAATCGCGCTGGTCGGCGATATAGGCGGCGACCGCTTCTTTCACGATAAAGGAGCGCGAACGCTTGGTGAGCGCCGCAAGACGGTCGACCTCATTCCGCAGATCATCGGGAAGCCGCACTGAGAATGTCTCCACTGTCGATGCCATGGCCACGATCTCGTCTGCTGGAGCGGGACGATTTCAGGCTGAATCAGTAAGCGAAATCTCCCTCCCCCTTGTGGGGAGGGATTAAGGGTGGGGGTCGCTCCGGCGTCACCACCAGTCCCCCACCCCTAACCCCTCCCCACAAGGGGAGGGGGAAACTGGCTGATACGGTCGAAAATCATAAAAAGCTAAATAAAACAAGTGAACACATTGTTGTCATTTTATCCCGGCTGGTCAATGAAAAAAAAGCCCGCGGCGGTTTCCCGGCGCGGACCATCATCTGCATGGGCGCGTTAAATCAGGCCGCCAGCGCCCGGTCCGCCGTCACATAGTCATAGCCCAAATCTTCGGCCACCGCCTTGTAGGTGACCTTGCCGAACGCCACGTTGAGGCCGTTGCGCAGGTGCGGATCGTCGGCCAGCGCCTTCCTCCAGCCCTTGTTGGCGATGGCGAGCGCAAACGGAAGCGTGACGTTGTTGAGCGCGAAGGTCGACGTACGCGCCACCCCGCCCGGCATGTTGGCGACGCAGTAGTGGATGACCCCGTCCACCACATAGGTGGGCTCGGCATGGGTCGTGGGCCTGGAGGTCTCGGCACAGCCGCCCTGATCGATGGCAACATCGACCAGAACCGAACCCTGCCTCCAGTCCTTGAGCATCTGGCGGGTGATAAGCTTCGGCGCCGCGGCACCTGGAATGAGCACGCCGCCGATCACCAGATCGGCCGCGGCGCATTCGTCCTCGACCGCGCCCAGCGTCGAATAGATGGTCTTGAGCTGGGTGCCGAAGCGGGCCACCAGCTCTTCCATGCGGTCGGTCGATTTCTCGAGGATCGTCACGTCGGCGCCGAGCCCCAGCGCCATCGCCGCGGCATTGGTGCCGACCACGCCGCCGCCGAGGATGACGACTTTGCCCGGCGCCACACCGGGAACGCCGCCGAGCAGCACGCCGCGCCCGCCTTGCGCATTCTCCAGGCAATGGGCGCCCGCCTGCACCGACATGCGCCCCGCCACCTGCGACATGGGGGCGAGCAGCGGCAGGCCGCCGCGCGGGCTCGTCACCGTCTCATAGGCAATGCAGACGGCGCCCGACTTGACCAGATCCTTCGTCTGTTCCGGATCGGGTGCGAGATGCAGAAACGTGTAGAGGATTTGGCCTTCGCGCAGCATCTTACGCTCGATGGCCTGCGGCTCCTTTACCTTCACGATCATCTCGGCCTTAGCGAAGATTTCCGCCGCCGTCTTGACGATCGCAGCACCGGCCTTGACATAGTCTTCGTCGGCAGCGCCGATGCCGCCGCCGGCATTGGTCTCGACCCAAACCTTGTGGCCATGACGCACCGCCTCGCGCACCGAAAGGGGCGTCATCCCGACGCGATATTCGTTATTCTTGATTTCCTTCGGCACGCCGATCAGCATATGAAATTCCTCGCTTGGATATCCCGCGAACATACCCCGGAATCGTCCGGATGAATTTCCAAAATCTGTTCCAAAGCGGTGCAGCATTGATATTTTATCCGAATAATGGCATATAAACTCGCATGAAATCCCGCGAATTCGACAGAACCGACAAGATCATTCTGACCGAACTGCAGAAGAACGCCCAGCAGCCCATCACCGCTCTGGCCGCCAAGGCGGGCTTGTCGCCTTCCGCTTGCCACCGCCGGGTCAAACTTCTCGAGGCAGCCCGGGCCATCACCGGCTACACCGCCACCCTCGACCGCGCCGCCCTCGGTCTTGCCAATGAGTTCTTCGTCGAAGTCTCGCTCTCCTCCCAGACCGAGGAGGCCTTCGAGCGCTTCGAGAAGGCGGTGCAGCGGGTGCCGGAAATTCTCGAATGCCATTTGATGAGCGGCCAGTTCGATTAACTTTTGCGCATTGCGGCGAGCGATGCCGCCGATTATGAGCGCATCCACCGCTCGCGCATTTCCAGGCTTCCCGGCGTGCAGCGCATCCAGTCGTCGCTGGCGCTGCGCACCGTCAAGGCCTGGGCGGGCTATCCGGTTTAGGTTGTTGATGGTCGCATCGCACCCCGTTCACATGCTCTGGATTTCCGGCGAGCTCGCACGCCTGGCGCGGCTCAGCCTTGCGAGTTTCCTCACGCGCGGTTTCAAGGTAAAGCTGTGGACCTACGATCCGCGCGCCCTCGCGGGCTGCGGTGCGGCACTCCGCGATTGCAGCGAGATCGCCCCGCGCACCGGCGATATGGCCGCTCTCTCCAGCCTCATCCGCTACAAGCTCTTGGCTTCGCAAGGCGGCATCTGGTCGGATATGGATATCGTGGCACTCGCCGAGCGGCCCGATCTTCCCGATGGCCCCTTCGTCGCGTCCGAAAAGCGCCGGCCCTTCCGCCACAAGGAGGCAAGCGCCACCGGTTACGGGCTCACCCAGGTGACCAATTGCTTCATGGCCAATCCCACCCCGCGCCCCGGCGATCTCTGGCACCGCGCCCATGACGCGGTCGCATCGCTTCCCCCCGACGACCGCCCCTGGGAAAGTGTCGGCCCCCATCTCCTCACACGTCTCATGCTGGAAGAACCCGATCCCGCTATTGCCATCCTGCCGCCCGAGACCGTCGATCCCGTCGCCTGGTGGAACGTGCCCGCCTACTTCCTCGAGGCCCGCGATCCGCCACCGTCGCCCTTCATGCACATGTACCAGTCGATCTGGGCCAAGCGCGGCGTCGACGCCGAGGCGCCGTTCCCGGCAGATTCGCTGGCCGAGCGCCTGTGGCGCGCCTACGGACTTTGAGCGGCGGCCCGGTCGAGCTGCCGGTCGCGCCAGATCATGGTGATCCCCGCCGCCACCACGACCGCCGCCCCCATCCAGGTGAAGGCATCGGGAAAATCGCCGAACAGGACGAGCCCGTAGCCCACCGCCCAGATCATCGAGGAATATTCGAATGGCGCCACGAAATTCGATTCCGCATATTTGTAGGCGGACACGAACAGGACCATGCCGAAGGCGGCGAGAAATCCGTTGGCAAAAAGCACCGCCGCGTCGGCGGCCGGCGGCCACACCCACGGCCTCGACAGGAAGACAAGACTCTTGTGGCTGACGCCGCTGAAATCGAAGAGATTGAAAAAGAGAGCGAGTACCAGCGCCACGGCGAGATAAACAAGGTTCTGCCAGTTGGCGATCACCGCCGGCGCCACTTGCTGGGCCAGCGGCCGTCCCATCATCTGGCCCCAGGAATAGCCGAAAGCCGAATAGAGCGCGAGGAAAGCCGCGGGCTCGAACACTCCGGCGCCGGGCCTGACCATGACGATGACGCCGATGAAGCCCGCGATGATGGCGAGCCAGCGGTGGATGCGCACCCGCTCGCCCAAGAGCGGCCCCGCCAGCCCCGCAACGAAGAACGGCATGGTGAAATAGATTGCCACCGAATTGGCGATCGGCATCGCCGCGATCGACAGCACGAAAGCGAAATAGGCCGAACACAGGATGATCGAGCGCAGCAGTACTCTTCCGAGCAGCGGCGTTACCACCGACGAAAGACCGCCGCGCCGCCACAGCAGCGCCGCGAGAATCGGCATCGAGCCCACGCAGCGGAATATCACCGTCTCATAGGCCGAATAGCTCCCCGACATGGATTTGACCACCGCGTCCTGGGTCGAGGCAAAGCCCACCGCGGCCAGTATGCAGCCGATCGCCAGCAGGCGGTTGTCGCGATGCACCGCCGTCATTGGATTCATGCGCCCGCGATGGTTTCGGAGAGAAGCCTGATGCCCGGCCCGATCTTCTTCTCGTCGATCGAGGAAAACGCCAGTCGGAAATAATTGCGCGGCGGGTCGGCGGCGCCGAAATCGATGCGTCCCGGCTCGATCAAGATGCCTTTCGCCGCCGCCGCCCGGCCCAGCGCCTCGCCGTCGAGCCGTTGCGGCCCCTTCACCCAGAAACTGGTGCCGCCGAAAGTCGGCATGCGGCTGGCGTTGGGCAGATATTTCTGCAGCGCAGTACCCATCGTCTCCCAGCGGTCGCGGTAAGCCCGGTGCAGCCTGCGGATCAGAGTATCGTGATGGCCGAGCGCCAGGAACAGGGCCGCCGTGCGCTGGTTATTGTTGGGCGCATGGCGTACCATCAGGCGCCTGAGCGCGCGGGCTTCGGCGACCAGCGCCTTCGGGCCCACCAGGAAGCCGAGCCGCAGGCCCGGAAACAGCGTCTTCGACAGCGAGCCCACATAGATGACGCGGCCCTCGTCGTCGAGCGACTTGAGCGCCGGGCAGGGCTCGTTCACATAGTTGGTCTCGAATTCGTAATCGTCCTCGATGACGATCATGTCGCGCTGCGAGGCGAGCTTCAAAAGTTCCATGCGGCGGTCGAGCGGCATGGTGGCGGTGGTTGGAAACTGGTGGCTCGGCGTCACGAAGACGATGTGGGCGCGGCCCAATTCCTCGGTGAGCGTCAGGCCCGACCGATCGACCGGCACCAGGCCCACATGCCTGGTCTTGAGCCGGAAGATATTGCGCATGTCGGGATAGCCCGGCTCCTCCATGGCGACCCGCGTTTCGGGCGCCACCAATAGACTAGCCAAAAGATAGAGCGCGTTCTGGGCGCCGAGCGTCACCAGGATTTCATCGTCGCCCGCCATGATGCCGCGCCTGGGCAGGATGCGGCGGCGGATCTGTTCGACGAGCAGGGGATCGTCGGCCGCCCAGGTATCGTTGGTCCAGCTGCCGAGAAATTTCTTGCCCAGCGCCTGCCTGGCGCAATCGCGCCATTCGGCCAGCGGAAATAGATTGTGGTCCACCTGGCCGTAGATGAAGGGATAGGCGTAATTCTGCCAGTCGAGCGGCTTCGTAATGTTTTCCTGGGCGGCGGGAGCCTTGACCATGCGGGCCGGCCAGTCGAGGCCGGTTTGTTCAGGCCTCGGCCTGGCAGCGGGCTTCGCCCGGTTCACGCCGTCGAGCGCCTTCTCCGCCACATAATAGCCGGAGCGCTGGCGCGCCATCAGATAGCCGTCGTCGAGCAGCCCCTGATAGGCGAGCACCACCGTGTTGCGCGAAACGCCGAGGCTCTTCGCCATCTTGCGGGTCGACGGGACCGGTTCTTGGCGCGCCAATTGCCCGTCGAGAATGGCCGACACCAACGCCTCGCGGATCTGCGTCTGCAGGCTCGAATATTCGCTTCTGCGGATATGGACGAGCCAGTCGCGCAAGTTTTGGTCCCTGTGAATAAGCCCTCTGGACCTATGATAGGGCCAAGCCTCCTCGTAAGGTAGGCGGGAATCGTCGCATCATGGGCTGAGATGACCGAGCCGCACGTCGACACTTCGCCGAAGACCTGGGATCAGGTGAAGACCACCACCTGCTACATGTGCGCCTGCCGCTGCGGGATCAAAGTCTATCTCAAGGACGGCACCGTCAAATACATCGACGGCAACCGCGATCACCCGGTCAATAAGGGTGTGATCTGCGGCAAGGGTGCGTCCGGTATCATGCAGCACTATTCACCGGCGCGGCTTTCGAAACCCTTGATCCGGGTGGGTGAGCGCGGCGTGGGCGAATTCCGCGAGATCGAATGGGAAGAGGCGCTGCGCACCGCCACAATGTGGCTGTCGGAAGTGCGCAACACCGACCCCAAAAAACTCGCCTTCTTCACCGGCCGCGATCAGAGCCAGGCGCTCACCGGCTGGTGGGCGGCGCAGTTCGGCACCCCCAACTATGCCGCCCATGGCGGCTTCTGCTCGGTCAACATGGCGGCCGCCGGCCTCTACACTTTCGGCGGCTCGTTCTGGGAATTCGGCGAGCCCGACTGGAAGCACACCAAATATTTCCTGCTCTTCGGCGTGGCCGAGGATCACGCCTCCAATCCGCTCAAGACCGGCCTGGGCAAGCTCAAGGGGCGCGGCTCCAAGATCGTCGCGGTCAATCCGGTGCGCACCGGCTATTCGGCGCTCGCCGATGAATGGATCGGCATCCGCCCCGGCACCGACGGCCTGTTCGCCGCCGCCTTGATCCATGAATTGCTGGCCGCCCAGAAAATCGACGCCGATTATCTCCTGCGCTACACCAACGCGCCCTGGCTGGTGATCGAAAATGCGGGCGGACCCGACGACGGACTTTTCGCCCGCAACGCGCAAGGCGCAAGCCTCGTCTGGGACGCCCATTCGGAAACGCCCATGCCGGCGCTGTCGCCCGACGCTCTGCCCAAGCTCATGGGCCGCTTCAAACTGCCCGGCGGCCGCCGCGCCGTCACCGGCTTCCAGTTGATCGCCGAGCGCTTCCTGTCGCCCGAGCATGCGCCGGAAGCGGTGGCGGAGCGCTGCGGCGTTCCCGCCATGACCATCCGCCGCATCGCCGCCGAGCTGGCGAAGACCGCTTTCGAGGAACAGATCGAGCTCGATATTCCGTGGACGGATTATGCCGGCCGCCGTCACGACAAGCTGCTGGGCCGCCCGGTTTCCATGCACGCCATGCGCGGCATCTCCGCCCATGCCAACGGTTTCCACACTTGCCGCATCATCCATCTCCTGCAGATATTGCTTGGCACCATCGATGTGCCGGGCGGCTTCCGCTACAAGGCGCCGTTCCCGAAGCCGGCGCCGCCCGGCGTCAAGCCCGCGGGAAAGCCCGGCCAGGTCAAGCCCAACACGCCGCTGCCCGGCCCGCCCCTGGGCTTCGTGGCCGGGCCCGAGGACTTGCTCGTCGACGATGAGGGCAGGCCGCAGCGCATCGACAAGGCCTATTCCTGGGAAGCGCCGATGGC
>JANMQB010000273.1:0-1656 GCA_031370155.1 Hyphomicrobiales bacterium
GACGCCGAGATAGACGGCGGCATCGAACATCTGGTGCGACAGGGCGATGGCGGTTGCAAGCGCAATCACGTCGCGCGAGAACAGCGACAGCTCCATGCCGGTTTCGCCCTGGGTGACGCCGTCGCACATGGCGGGAACGCCGCCCGCCACCTGGGCCGTGCCGCCCGCCTCTCGCGCCGCGGCCCGGATGATGCCGGGATAGTGCTCGAATGGCTGATGCGCCGAGAGCATGTCGTTATAGGCGGTGACGATGCCGAGATTGGGGCCCGCGCCGTTGCGCAGCGCGTCCTTGTCGCGGGTGTTGCAGGCGGCAAAGCCATGCGCGATGTTGGCGCAACCGAGCGCCTTGCGCTTGGGCTGATGGGCGGCGGCCGCCTCGATGCGGTCGAGATAGCGGCGGCGCGTTTCCTTGCTGCGCGCGACGATCTTCTCGGTGACGGCGGCGACAACGGAATGAACCGGCATAGGCAACCTCTTGGTCAACGGCACCAGTAGAGCGTCAGCGGCGTCTTCGACCGCAACACGGCGCGCACCGGCATGACTTCGGCGGGGCCGTCCTTCAGCGCCATATCGAGAACCTTGCGCTTCGCCGCACCCTCGATGTGGAGCACAAGATAGCCCGTATCGGTGAGGACGGGGAGCGTGAATGTAAGGCGCGGTTCGCCGGCACCGGGTGCCACCATGGTCACGATGCGCTCAGTGGTCTGGGGATCGAGGGCCACGGCGAGATTGTCGCCGCCGGGAAAGAACGACGCGGTATGGCCGTCGGTGCCCATGCCGAGAATGACGATGTCGAAGGGCGGAAGTTCCGCAGCCGCGGGATTTTCATAGAGCGGCACGAAGCGGGCGGCGGCGGCCTTGTCCTTCAGGAGGTGGGCGCGCACCAGCCCGGCATTGGAGCGCTGGCTCGTCTCGGGCACTTGGCGCTCGTCGACCAGCGTCACCGTCACGGAAGCCCACGGAAGGCCCATGTGCGAAAGTTTGTCGAAGAACAGCTTCGGCGTTTCGCCGCCGGAGACGGCGAGCGTCGCCTTGCCATTGGTCTCGACCAGGCGGCGCAGCGCCGCCGCCACGTCGCTCGCCAGATGCCAGGCGAGGCGCTCGCTATCGGCGAAGAGCCGCTCCTTCTCGATCATAAATCGGTGTCCTCGTGCCAGGTGCGGCCGTCGCGCTCGATCAGCGCCACCGCCGCCGAGGGCCCCCAGGTCCCGGCGGTATAGGGTTTCGGCGCATCGGGCGAAGCCTTCCAGGCATCGAGAATGGGATCGATCCAGGCCCACGCGGCTTCCACTTCGTCGCGGCGCATGAACAGGGTCTGGTTGCCGCGCACCACATCCATGAGCAATCGTTCATAGGCGTCCGGGTTGCGCACGCCGAAGGCCTTGGCGAAGCTCATGTCGAGCGGCACATGCCGCAGGCGCATGCCGCCGGGGCCCGGATCCTTGATCATCAGCCAAAGCTTGACGCCTTCGTCGGGCTGCAGGCGGATGACCAGGCGGTTGGCCACGATTGGACCGGCGGAAGCATCGAACACCGAATGCGGGATGGGCTTGAAGGTCACGACAATTTCCGAAACGTGCGTCTCCAGCCGCTTGCCGGTGCGCAAATAGATGGGCACGCCGTTCCAGCGCCAATTGGCGATTTCGGCCTTGAGCG
>JANMQB010000285.1:0-1735 GCA_031370155.1 Hyphomicrobiales bacterium
CCGGCCGCGCAGGGCGCCGGCGCCGAGCCGGGCCAGCGCCGCCTTGAGCCGCGGATCGGCGACGGCTTCGAGCTTCGCCAAGAGGGCCTGCTCCGCCGCGGCGTCCAGGGGCCGGGAAGTCAGCGGTTTTTCGCCGTCCGCCGGCCTTGCATCCTGCACGATCTTGACGGCGGCGATGGCGCCATAGCCATAGAAGCGGTTGATGCGCTCGATGATGTGCGGGGTTTCATGCTGCAGATCGAGGCCGCGTCCGGCGGCCGCTCGAATGACCAGCGTGCCACCGGATTTCTGTCCGGCTTCGCCAGCACCCCGCGGCCATCTGATTCGCTCGGGCCGGCATTGGCCGCTCAGGCGCTCGCCGGCGATCTCCGGCCATTGCGCCATCAGCTCCGCATGGGCGAAACCGTAGCGGGCGAAGGCCGCCTTGGTGAGCTCGCGGAAATGCTTGTCGATTGTGTGCATGGCAGGTCTAATGGCCGTCCAATCGGCCGCGAATCATTGATTGCCCACCCACCATGGCCAAACAAGGGCACCGTGAAAAGCTGACATCGAGGCTCCTGGCCTGGTATGCCAGGGAGGCGCGCGACCTGCCGTGGCGGGCAAGGCCCGGCGAGGCCGCCGATCCCTACCGCGTCTGGCTTTCGGAAATCATGCTGCAGCAGACCACGGTTGCCGCCGTGCGCGGCTACTACGACAAATTTCTCAGCCTCTGGCCGGACGTCCTGGCCCTCGCCGCCGCCCCCCTTGACGATGTCCTCAGGGGCTGGGCCGGGCTCGGCTATTACGCCCGCGCCCGCAATCTCCATGCCTGCGCCCGCCACCTTGCGGCGGAACTGGCCGGGCGCTTTCCCGATACGGAAGCGGGCTTGCGCGCTCTTCCGGGCATCGGCCCCTATACGGCGGCGGCGATCGCGGCCATCGCTTTCGGCAAGCCCCATGCCGCGGTCGATGGCAATGCCGAGCGGGTGATCGCCAGGCTCTATGCCATCGAAACACCCCTGCCGGACGCGAAACCGGAAATCCGCGCCCGTGCCCAGGCATTGGTGCCGCAGGTCCGGCCCGGCGATTTCGCCCAGGCGCTGATGGATCTGGGCGCCACCATATGCACGCCGCGGCAGCCGGCCTGTCATCTTTGTCCGTGGACGGACGATTGCGCCGGCCGCGGCAAGGGCGTGGCCGCAATGCTGCCGCGCAAAGCCGCCAGGCGGCCTATTCCCACCCGCAAGGGCGTCGCCTTCTGGATCGAGCGCGGCGACGGCGCGGTGCTGCTGCGCCGCCGCCCCGAAAACGGCCTGCTCGGCGGCATGATGGAAATTCCCTCGACGCCATGGACCGCGCGCCTGCCGCGCCATCCCGAAACCGCGGCCCCACTCGCCGCCGCCTGGCGCCGGGTTTCCGGCAGGGTCGAACATACATTCACTCATTTTCATCTCGAACTCTCGGTGCTGAAATCCGAGGGCAACGGGAGCGGCGAACTGCCGATGGAAGGCGGCTACCGCTGGGTACCGCGCCGGGACCTCGCCGCCGAGGCGCTCCCCACCTTGATGCGCAAGGTGGTGGCCCACGTCGGAGTTACGCTCCCGGATCGAGAAAGAACGGCGTGCCTTCATAGGCCTGTTCGCCGCGGCCGATCCGGTCGATGGCGCTGAGCATGCGGCCCTCCCGGCCGAGCAGGCGGTCGGCATGGGAGACGATGAGCCGGTTCGGCGTCGCCGAGGGCGAAGCCTCGCGCAGT
>JANMQB010000333.1:0-2907 GCA_031370155.1 Hyphomicrobiales bacterium
GGAAGGGCGCCAGCTACGCCGGCTATATCCTCGCCATCGGCTTCGCGCTGGGCGCTGCGGGGTTGGATTTCTCCAATCTTGCCCTGGTCGCCGGCGCGCTCGGTGTCGGCATCGGTTTCGGCCTGCAGTCGATCGTCAACAATTTCGTCTCCGGCCTGATCCTCCTGGCCGAGCGGCCGGTCAGGGTCGGCGACTGGGTGGTTCTGCCGGCCGGCGAGGGCATGATCAAGCGCATCAATGTGCGCTCGACCGAGATCGAGACCTTCGACAACTGCACCATCATCGTGCCCAATTCCAATCTCATCACCGAGGCGGTCCGCAACTGGACCCACGACGACACGCTGGGCCGTTTCACCGTCAACGTGAGCGCCGCCTATGACAGCGACGCCGAAGCGGTGCGCGATCTGCTGGTGAAGCTCACCCGCGCTCATCCCAAGGTGCTCACCTATCCCGAGCCGCAGGTGACGCTGGCCCGGCTCGGCCCTTGGTCGATCGATTTCGAGATCAAGGCGCATGTCGGCGATGTCTTCGAGGGGGTGATCGTGGCCAGCGATCTGCGCTACGAAATCCTTAAGGCCTTCCGCGAAAAAGGCATTACCATTCCGCTCGCACCTGTCGTAAGCATCGCCCGATGAACGACATTCAATCCGATTTCGAGCGGCTTCCCGGCCTCGCCTTCCTGGAGAAGATGATCGCCGAGCGGCAGCGCTCACCCATGTCCGAGACACTCGACCTGCGGCTCATCGAGGTGGCCGAGGGCCGGGCGGTCTTCGAGGCCTTCCCTTCGGCTCGCTTCTATAATCCGCAGGCCCGCCTGCACGGCGGCTATGCGGCGGCCCTCATCGATACCGCGCTCGGCTGCGCCGTCCAGACCCGGATGGCGCCGGGCGTCAACTTCGGCACGATCGAGCTCAAGGTGAATTACGTGCGCAAGATCGTCGTCGAGACTGGCCGCCTGTTATGCACCGCGGAAGTGCTGCATGCCGGCCGCCGCCTCGCCACCGCCGAAGCCAAGGTCGTCGACGAGGCGGGCAAGCTCTATGCCCATGGCTCCGGCACATTCATGGTCTATGCCGAATGACACCCAATGCCATCGTCAAGGCGGGCAATGTTTCCTTCGGCAACCGCCTGCCGCTTGTCCTGATCGCCGGACCCTGTCAGCTCGAGAGCCGCGGCCATGCCTTCATGGTGGCGGGCAGGCTGAAGGAGATGTGCGGCCGTCTCGGCATCGGCCTCGTCTACAAGACGAGCTTCGACAAGGCCAATCGCACCAGCCTGTCGGGCAAGCGCGGCCTCGGCCTCGCCAAGGCCCTGCCGGTCTTCGCCGATTTGCGCAAGGAGCTCGGCCTGCCGGTGTTGACCGACGTCCATGAAATTCATCAGTGTGCGGAATTGGCGCCGGCCGTCGACATCTTGCAGATTCCGGCTTTCCTCTGCCGCCAGACCGATCTTCTCGTCGCCGCCGCGAAAGCCGGCAAGGTGGTCAATGTCAAGAAGGGCCAGTTCCTCGCGCCCTGGGACATGAAGAACGTGGTGGAAAAACTCGTCGCCTCGGGCAATCCCAATGTGCTGTTGACCGAGCGCGGCGCGAGCTTCGGTTACAACACGCTGGTCTCTGATATGCGCGCGCTGCCGCTCATGGCCGAGACGGGCGCGCCCATTATCTTCGATGCCACCCATTCGGTGCAGCAGCCGGGCGGGCAGGGCACGTCCTCGGGCGGCGAGCGCCGCATGGTGCCGGTGCTGGCCCGCGCGGCCGTCGCCGTCGGCGTGGCCGGCGTCTTCATCGAGACTCACCAGGACCCCGGCAACGCGCCCTCCGACGGCCCCAACATGGTGCCGCTCGATCAGATCGAAGCGCTGCTCGCGAAGTTGATGCAGTTCGACCGGGTGGCGAAGGGATGATTCCCTTTCCACCGCTCATGTTCGTCACTTGATCAGGCGGTCATAGGTGCCGTGAGGCCCAATCCAAATCCAGGCAATCCCTCCCTCGTGATCGATTCCCAATGCACGATGGGACAATCCGGCGCGGACCGACCACAGCTCGCCGATCTTCTTGAATGCGGACGCCCTCAAGGCCCCATCCGCACGCGACTCGGACCGGACACGCAAATGCTAGGGCCTATTTTCAAACTCTGATCTGGACATTTTCGTTTACACGAGCCGCATCGCTCGTTCGAATGGTGGGGAGCGAAACGCTCCCCACGTCTCCTGCCTCTCATGCGGTCATCAAATCGATGACCCGCATGATCGCGACCGCGGTGCTCGTGTTCTGGGTGCCTTCGGTCGTATCGGTTTTCGCGCAGGTCCAAACTTCGCCCTTCTTGGCTGTGAACGTGTTTTTGTTCTGAACGACCGATAGTTCTCCCTCAGTCATGTGGCAGACCATGTCGTTCTTCATCATGTTGTCCGGCGTCTTCGCCCCGGGCTGGATAACGACATCGCGCAGCTTGATCATTGCATAACCTGGTATAACCGAATCCCGCTCGCCAAGCGCCACAACTCTGACACCGGGTGCGGTCTCCTTGCCCTCGGTGGGGCCGTAAGTCTCGGCCGCTGCGGCTGTTGGCAGGACAAGTGTAGACGCTGCCAAGCCGAGACCTAATACTAATCTTCGATCCATGTTTTCCATTGGAGTTCCTCCGGATGGTGCCAATTACATACGCCCCTTTTCGGAACGGGTTGGTGTCCGGTCGAGGAAGCTATTCGGGTTTCCCCGATGGACTAATGGAGGGTATACCCGCTCGGACCCATGCGCAACCCCGTGTCCGGCATCGGTGGTTGGGGCGCGGAAGCACTCGGAAGAGACCTGGCGCACCAGGCCAATGAAGGTTTCGTTCGACCACACTGCTGCGGATTCCTCACGTCAGTGAAATAGAGTTGGCACTTCAGAGTCAGCTCGATGAG
>JANMQB010000339.1:0-2043 GCA_031370155.1 Hyphomicrobiales bacterium
TTCGCCCGCTCGGCCGCCGCCAATAAGGAAGACCTGGCGCTGATCCGCACCATGGTGAATTTCGCCGCCGATTGCGGCCTCAAAGGCACCTCTGGCGTCATCGGCCATGACGAGGAGCGCGGCGGCGAATTGCGGGCCATCGAATTCTCCCGCATCAAGGGCGGCAAGCCATTCGATGTGACGGTGCCGTGGTTTGGCGAGATGCTCGCCCGGATCGGCCAGCCGGCCTGCTAGGTCGGGTTCGATATTGATCGAGGCGGCTGGCTTTGGTCAGCCGCCTCAAGCCGCGGGCTTATATCGGGACACCTTGAGACGGCCCGCGATCTTGCGGGTTTCCGCGATATCGAATTGCAACTGCATCTTGAGCAGCAACTCCATCGAAATTCCGAAGGCTTTCTCGACCCTGAACGCCATTTCGGGCGACAGGCTCGACTTGCCGTTGAGGACAGCGCTCAGCGCCGGGCGCCCCACGCCCAAAACCGACGCGGCGGCCGTAACCGTAAGGCCCAGCGCCCCCAGAACCTCTTGCCTGAGAAGCTCTCCGGGATGGGAAGGACTGTGCATCTGGAACAAGCTTACCTCCTCAATGATAGTCGATTAGATCGACGTCTTCCGCGACGCCGTTCGAAAACCGGAAGATCAGGCGCCAGTTGCCGCTCACCGACAGGCTCCAGTAGCCGCGCAGATCGCCCTTGAGCCTATGCAGCCGCCAACCCGGAACCGAACCCAGCTCATCCAGATCGTCGGTGGCATGCAGCGCCGACAGAAGAAGCCGAAGCCTGGCGACAAGTCCCGGCGCCAGCCCACGCACTTCACCTTCGGCAAAGAACCGCTTGAGCGCCTTGTGGCGGATCGATCCGATCACACGTCAATCGTAGCCCGTCGCGCGACACAAGTCAAACCTTCATCCCCTCGGCACCGCGGCTGATGCCGGCGACACCGGTGCGGGCCACTTCGACAAGGCCGAGCGGAATCATCAGCGAGATGAACTGCTCGACTTTGTCGCTCTTGCCGGTGATCTCGAAGATGAAGCTGTCGGTGCCGGCATCGATGACCCGGGCCCGGAAGGCTTCGGCGAGACGCAACGCCTCGACCCGCTTTTCGCCTTTTCCAGCCACCTTCACCATGGCAAGCTCGCGGGCGATCGAATTTCCCGCAACCGTCAAGTCTTCGACCGAATGCACCGGCACCATGCGCTCGAGCTGGTGCTTGATCTGCTCGATGACGTTGGGCGTGCCGGTGGTCACGATGGTGATGCGGCTGACATGGGCCTCATGCTGGGTTTCCGAGACGGTGAGCGACTCGATGTTGTAGCCGCGGCCCGAGAACAGGCCGATGACCCGGGCAAGGACGCCTGGCTCGTTGTCGACGATGACGGCGAGCATATGCGTCTCGGCCGCCGCCTTGGTGGTGTCGAGGAAATAGGCCGAGCCGGTGGAGGGTAGATGCACCTTCATGTCTCTCTCCTCACACCAGCATCTTGCCCTTGGTATCGATGGCGGTTCCAACCTCTTGGTCGGATACGTCTTCGCCCAGGAGCATTTCGTTATGCGCCTTGCCCGACGGGATCATCGGGAAGCAATTGGCGAGGCTCGCCACCCGGCAATCGAAGATGACGGGATGCGGCGTCGCGATCATCTCCTTGATCAGCCCGTCGAGTTCGGCTGGCTTCTCGGCGCGGAAGCCCGCGCAGCCATAGGCTTCGGCCAGCTTGACGAAATCGGGGAGCGACTCGGAATAGCTTTCCGACAAGCGGTTGCCGTGCAGCAATTGCTGCCACTGCCGCACCATGCCCATGTACTGGTTGTTGATGATGAAGATCTTGACCGGCAGGCGGTACTGCACGGCGGTCGACATTTCCTGCATGGTCATCAAGACCGAGGCATCGCCGGCGATGTCGATCACCAGACTGTCGGGATGCGCCACCTGAACGCCGAGCGCGGCCGGCAGGCCGTAGCACATGGTGCCGAGCCCGCCCGAGGTCATCCAGCGCTTCGGCTGTTCGAAGCCGAAGAACTGCGCCGCCCACATCTGATGCTGGCC
>JANMQB010000355.1:0-2602 GCA_031370155.1 Hyphomicrobiales bacterium
CCAAACCTCTTGCGGCATGCCTTGCGCGCTTCTACCATGAGTTGCGCCCTTTCTTGGGGTGTGAAGTCCACCCATTTTTTCCTCTTCTTTGAAGCGGCATCGACATCGGCGATACCCGCACCCAGCAACAGAGAAGCAGCCATCGCGAAAACAAGAGCCCGGCGCATGCGACACCTCCTGTTAGGTAAACACAGGAAAGCTAACAGTCCCTCGCCGGGGTTGCAACCCGCTACAAGATTGAAATCAACCCGCGCGGGTGGCGGGAAATGCGGACGGCAAGTTCGAGTTCAAGCAGCAGACCGGTGACGGCGGCGGGCGAAAGCGCCGACTCGCGGATCAAATCGTCGATGGCGACGGGAGCGGGCGAGAGCAGCGACAACAGGCGGCGGCGGGCATCGGAACCGGCGTCGGCGGCATCATCCAGTTCCTGCGGTTCGGGCTCAAGGAACATGGTGCGGCTTGGGGAGAAGCTTCCGCTGAGCGCATCGAGTACATCGGCGGCACGGGTGAGAAGGGAGGCGCCGTCGCGGATCAGCTTGTTGCAGCCTTCGGCGCGGGGATCGAGGGGCGAGCCGGGCACGGCGAAAACCTCGCGGCCCTGTTCACCGGCCAGCCTGGCGGTGATGAGCGAGCCCGAGCGCAGCGCCGCTTCGACGACGATGACGGCGCGGACCATGCCGGAAATGATGCGGTTGCGGCGGGGAAAAAGCTCGGCGCGGGGCACGGTGCCGGGCGTCATTTCGGTAGCCAACAGGCCGGTCCTGCCGATTTCGTCGTGCAGCGCTTCGTTTTCCGGTGGATAGACGACATCAATCCCGCCCGCGAGGACAGCGGCGGTGCCGGTGGCGAGCGCTGCTTCATGGGCCGCGGTATCGATGCCGCGGGCCATGCCGGAGACGATGACGAAACCGGCCGCGCTGATTTCTGCCGCGAGCTGGCGGGCAAATTTGCGGCCGAGCGCCGAAGCATTGCGGGCGCCGACAATGGCCACCGCCGGTTTCCCGGCAAGCGCCGCATCGCCCTTCACGCAGAGAAAGGGCGGGGCGCCATCGATATGGCGGAGCAGTGGCGGATAGCCCTCCTCGCCCGGAACGACGAAGCGGGCGCCATAGTGCCCGGCCCGCTCGATATCCGCCTCGGCCTCGTCCCGGCCATAGACGCGCAGGCTGCGCGAAAGTCCGCCCTTGCGCGAAAGCTCGGGGAGTGCGGCGATCGCCGCCTCGGCACTACTGTAGCGGGCGATCAATTGCCGGAAGGTGGCGGGGCCGACATTCTCGCACTTGCCGAGGCGCAGCCAGTCGCGGCGTTGCTCATGCGAGAGCGGGGGCAGGTTCATGGCTTTTTCGATAGGGCGATTTTGGGTTCCTCGCCCTTGAGCAGCCGCGCGATGTTGGCGCGATGGGTGAGAAAGATGGCGACGCCCAATATGACGGCCGACGGCAGCAGATCGTAGCGACCGAGGAGAATGGCCCAGAGCGGTGTCAGCAGGCTCGCAATCAGCGCGGCAAGCGACGAGAGGCGGAAGGCGAAGGCAACAGCAAGCCAGACGGCGAGAAAAATCAACCCCAAGGGCCAATGCAGACCGAAGAGCACGCCGATATTGGTGGCCACACCCTTGCCGCCCTTGAAGCCCAGCCACATGGGAAAGAGATGGCCGAAAAAGGCGCCAAGCCCCGCCAGAATGCCGGCTTGGGGACCGGCAAGCCAGGTCATGGCGAGGACTGGTGCCGTGCCCTTCAGGGCATCGAGAAGCAAGGTTAAGGCCGCCACCGTCCTGTTGCCGGTGCGCAGCACATTGGTGGCGCCGATATTGCCGGAGCCGATCGCCCTTATGTCGCCGAGGCCCGCCGACTTGGTGAGGATCAGGCCGAAGGGAATGGTGCCGCACAAATAGCCCACGGCGATCGCCAGAAGCTCGAGCATGTCAGCGAGAGTAAGTGTAAACGCCGCGGCCCGCAACGAGTGTTTCGACGATGCGGCCTTCAAGGGTGCGGTGCTCGAAAGGCGAGTTCTTGGCGCGCGACCGCAGGATATCGTCTTCGACCGTCCAGTTCAGATCGAGATCAGCCAGGGCGAAATCGGCGGGCGCACCGGGGGCGAGACGGCCGGTTTCGAGACCGAGAATTTTCGCCGGCGTGGATGACATGGCCTCGACCAGGCGCTCGAGTTTCACGCTCTCATTGTGGTAGAGGCCGAGGGCCGCGGCGAACATGGTCTCGAGGCCGATGGCGCCGAAGGCGGCCTCGGCGAAGGGCAGCCGCTTGGTATCCGCGCTCTGCGGATCGTGACTGGAGACGATGACGTCGATAGTGCCGTCGGCAACCGCTTCGACGAGGGCGCGACGGTCCTCCTCGCTCCGCAAGGGCGGCGACAGCTTGAAGAAGGTGCGATAGGCGCCGATGTCGTTTTCATTGAGGCTGAGATGGTGGATCGAGACGCCGCAGGTGACGGGCAAGCTCCGGCGCTTGGCGGCGCGGATCACATCGAGGGAGGTGCGGCTCGAAATCTGGGCGGCGTGATAGCGCGCGCCGGTCATCTCGACGAGGCGGAGATCGCGCTCCAGCATGACAACCTCGGCCATGGCCGGAATCCCGGCAAGGCC
>JANMQB010000356.1:0-4841 GCA_031370155.1 Hyphomicrobiales bacterium
CTCCCGAGTGCGGAGCGATCGTCTCGTCCCGCCCGCGGGCGCCGCATCCACCCCATCTTTGATCATCGCCATGACCGAGACCCCTTCCGGGATGGACGGGGAATAAATAGAACAAACTAGGAACATTGTTCAAGAGAAAAATGCGCTCAGATCATTGACGCCCGAAACGCTCGTCGAAGGCATAGCCCATGCCGCGCACGGTGCGGATCGGGTCGGCCTCGCGTCCCCGGTTCAGTGACTGTCGCAGGCGCCCGACGTGAACGTCGACGGTTCGTTCATCGACATAGATGTCGCGGCCCCAGACCGAGTCGAGTAGCTGGGCGCGCGAATAGACGCGGCCGGGATTCTGCATCATGTACTCGAGCATGCGGAATTCGGTGGGCGACAGGTTGACGTCGCGGGGGCCGCGCCGCACCCGTCTGGTCCTGCGGTCGAGGGCGAGGTCGCCCGCCTTCAGCATTTCGGCGACGGCATCGGGATTGACCCTTCGCAGGATGGTGCGGATGCGGGCCAGAAGCTCGGGCACCGAAAACGGCTTCACCATGTAATCATCGGCGCCGGTGGCCAGCCCCCGCACCCGCTCGGCCTCCTCGCCCCGCGCCGTCAGCATGATCACCGGGACGTCGCGGGTCTCGGGCCTGGCGCGGAGCAAGCGGCAAACTTCGATGCCGGAAATGCCCGGCAGCATCCAATCGAGCACGATGAGATCGGGACGCTCCTCGCCCAGCATGCGCGGCACATCCTCGCCCTGGGCGGTGGCGCGGACGCGGTAACCCTCGGCTTCCAGATTGTAGCTCAGCAGGATCCGGATCGGCTCCTCGTCCTCGACGATCAGGATGGAAGCGCTCATGCTCCCTTCATCTCGGCTTTGCGATGCTAGTGATGCTGGTAGCATCCTTCTTCGGGCGTTCTTCGAGGATCGGCTTGCCGTGCACCAGGTAGTAGATGTTTTCGGCGATGTTGGTGGTGTGATCGCCGATCCGCTCCATGTTCTTGGCGCCGAACAGAAGATGAGTGCACAGGCCGATCATGCGCGGGTCTTCCATCATATAGGTGAGAAGCTCGCGGAAGATGGAGTTGTAGATGGAGTCGATCTCCTCGTCGGCCCGCCACACGGCGATCGCCTTTTCGGCATCGGTGTGGGCATAGGCATCGAGAATGGTCCTGAGCTGTTCCTGGGCGAGGTTGCCCATGCGGGTGAGTCCGGAGATCAGCTTGCGCGGGAGGGCTTCGGATATCGCATGAGTGCGCTTCGCCGTGTTCTTGGCGAGATCGCCGATGCGCTCGAGATCGGAGGCCACGCGGATCGCCACCATGATCTCGCGCAGGTCGCGGGCCATGGGCTGGCGTTTGGCGATGGTCAGGATCGCCTTTTCCTCGATTTGCCGCTCGAAGGCGTCGATCTTGGCATCGCCGGCGATGACCTTGTCGGCGATCTGGGTGTCGCGACGGGCAATCGCGTAGATGGCGTTGGCGAGCTGCTCCTCGGCGAGCCCGCCCATCTGCGCCAGCATGGTCTTCAATGCGGCGAGATCGTCGTCGTAGGACTTGACAATATGGTCGGACATTCGCTGCTCCTTGGCCGTCTCAGCCGAAACGGCCGGTAATGTAGTCCTGGGTGCGCTTCTCGCGGGGTGCTGTAAAAATCTCGTCGGTGTCGCCGAACTCGACGAGATGGCCGAGGTGGAAGAAGGCGGCGAGCTGCGAGACGCGGGCCGCCTGCTGCATCGAATGGGTGACGATGACGATGCAGAAATTCTGGCGCAGCTCGTCGATCAACTCCTCGATTTTGGCGGTGGCGATGGGATCGAGCGACGAGCAGGGTTCGTCCATGAGGATCGCTTCCGGATTGACGGCGATGGCGCGGGCGATGCACAGCCGCTGCTGCTGGCCGCCGGAGAGGCTGGTGCCCGAATGGCCGAGGCGGTCCTTCACCTCTTCGAACAGGCTGGTGCGCTTCAGGCTGGTAACGACGATGTCTTCGAGATCGCTCTTGTTGCGGGCGAGCCCGTGAATGCGCGGGCCGTAGGCGACATTCTCGAAAATCGACTTGGGGAACGGGTTGGGCTTCTGGAAGACCATGCCGACGCGGGCCCGCAACTGCACCACGTCGACATCGCGATCGTAGACGTTCTTGCCGTCGATGGCGATCTCGCCGGTCATGCGGCAGGTGGGAATGGTGTCGTTCATGCGGTTGATGGCGCGCAGGAAGGTGGACTTGCCGCAGCCGGAAGGGCCGATGAAAGCCGAGACGGCGCGGTCCGGAATGCCGATCGACACATTCTTGATGGCCTGCTTTTCGCCGTAATAGACGTTGACGTCGCGGGCCACGATCTTGATCGGGCGCTCGGCCATGATGCGCGGCTTTTCCGGTGTGACGATGGTCTGGGGCATGATGTTCATGGACTTGTCCCGGTCTCACCAGCGCCGTTCGAAGCGCTTGCGCAGATAGATGGCAACGGCATTGAGGCAGAAGAGCACGGCGAGCAGCACCACGATTGCCGCGGCGGTGCGCGACTGGAAGGCGATTTCCGGCAGGTCCGACCACAGGAAAATCTGCACCGGCAGGACGGTGGCGGCGTCGGTGAGGTTTCGCGGAATGTCGACGATGAAGGCGACCATGCCGATCATCAGGAGCGGTGCCGTCTCGCCAAGGGCGCGAGCGACGGCGAGAATGGTGCCGGTCAGGATGCCGGGCAGCGCCAGCGGCAGCATGTGATGGAAGACCGCCTGCTGATGCGAGGCGCCGACGCCGAGAGCGGCTTCGGCGATCGACGGCGGCACCGACTTGAGGGCGGCGCGCGCGGCGATGATGATGGTCGGCAAAACCAATAACGCCAGCACCAGGCCGCCCGCCAAGGCGGCGGAACGCGGCAGGCCGAAGAAATTCAGGAACACGGCAAGGCCCAACAGGCCGAAGATGATCGAGGGCACGGCGGCAAGATTGTTGATGTTGACTTCGATCACTTCGGTGAGACGGTTCTTGGGCGCGAATTGCTCGAGATAGATCGCCGCGGCAACGCCAAGCGGCAGGCTCAAGGCCAAGGCCACGGCGACCGCCAGAAGCGATCCCACCAGCGCACCGCGAATTCCGGCAAGCTCCGGCTCGCGGGAATCGCCGGAGGCGAAGAACCGCCAGGCGACGGCTTTTTCGATGGCGCCTCTGTCCTTGAGGCTTTCGAGCCAGACGATCTCGCGGTCGGAAATGCGGCGGCCGGCTTCGGCAACCGAGAAGGCGAGAACATCCCACTGCCCGGCGGTTGCGGCATTGAGGGTGGCGGGCCTGACCAGGGCTTCGGCCTTGAGCCCGCCAGCCGCGGCGGCGGCGATGCGCAAGGCGCCGCCGTTCACTCTCACCACCTCGCCGGCAACAAGGCTGCCGATGGCGCCGGTCAGCAGATAGTCTTCGCCGGCTTCGGCAATCTGAATCGTGCCGCCGCCCAGCCGGAGCGCGGTTCCGGTCTGCTGCCCTTTCAGATAAAGATCGACATTGGCGGAGAGCAGCACGGGGGCCGTGACTTCGGTGCCGACGAGGCCCGGCTCGTTCACCACCATGCGGCGCAAATCGTCGGCGGCACCCACCGAGAGAAGTCCCGACAGTTTTTTCTTGTCGCCGCGCGAGGTGACGGCCGGGAGGGCGGCGCGGAATGCATCCTTCACCAGGCCTTCGAAATCGCCCTTGATGGGATCCTTGGCATCGACCCGCGCCGGATCGATGGCGATCTTCATTATGACGCGATGCTCGAAGAAGGCGGGCCAGGCCTTGACCACGATATCGGCGATGAGGATGGCGAGGAACAAGGCGGTGAGGCCGAGGGCCGCCGCCCCATAGGCGCGAAACCGCCGCTCGGCGCGGTAGCGCCGGGCGATGAGCTTGGGGTCGCCTTTCTTGAATGTGTCAGTCATAGGCTTCCCGATATTTCTGCACGACGCGCAGCGCCACGAAGTTGAGCGCCAGGGTGAACAGGAACAGCACGAAGCCCAGGGCGAAGGCCGACAGCGTCTTGGCCGAATCGAATTCCTGGTCGCCGACCAAAAGGGTTGCGATCTGCACGGTGATGGTGGTGACGGCGGCCAGCGGATTGAAGCTGAGATTGGCGGAAAGCCCCGCCGCCATGACCACGATCATGGTCTCGCCGATGGCCCGCGAGATCGCCAGCATGAAGGCCGACGCGATACCGGGCAGCGCCGCGGGGAGGACGACGCGCCTGATCGTTTCGGACTGGGTGGCGCCCATGGCGTAGGAGCCGTCGCGCAGCGACTGCGGCACGGCATTGATGATGTCGTCGGCAAGCGAGGAGATCAGCGGCACGATCATCATGCCCATGACAAGGCCGGCGGCGAGGGCCGATTCCGAGGCAACCGAAAGGCTGAGCCCCTGGCCGCCGCCGCGGATCAAGGGCGCCACGGTCAAGGCGGCGAAGAAGCCGAGCACGACAGTGGGAATACCCGCCAGCATTTCAAGAAGCGGCTTCAGAATGCCGCGCAGCCGGGGGCCGGCATATTCCGCCATATAAATCGCCGACAGGAGGCCGAGCGGGCCCGCCACCAGAATGGCGATCGCGGTGATCAGCAGCGTGCCGGTGAACAGCGGAACGAAGCCGAATGAGGGCGGATCGGAGGTCGGCGACCATTGGGTGCCGAAGAGGAATTCGAAAACCGGCACCTCGCCGAAGAACACCAGGGATTCGAACAGCACCGAAAAGACGATGCCGACGGTCGTCAGGATCGCTACCGCCGAACAGGCGGCGAGCAGCGCAAGCACGAAGCGCTCGAACAGGTTGCGGGCGCGGAAGCCGGCCTCGATGCGCGGATAGAGCACGGCAATGGCGGCGGTGCCG
>JANMQB010000358.1:0-1565 GCA_031370155.1 Hyphomicrobiales bacterium
GTTGAAGCGCCGCCACCACAGCCGCCAGCGGTGCAGCGGCACCGGCACGATCATACCGGCCTCCGCCAGGAGCATTCGCCCGGCCCGCCCCATCATCCGCGCCATCAGCAACCCAGCCTCCTGGGTGTCGCGATATTTGAGGGCGTGAATGATGGGCCGCGAGGTCTCGTCGAAGGCAACCGCGGCGCGCGCCCGGTCCCAGGCGGGCGGCTCGGCCAGGGCTGCCGCGCTCAGCGAGCCTTCGCCCTGGTCATAGGCGAAGGGCGTGCCCATCACGTCGCAGAGAGGCTCGTCGATTTGTCGCAGGCCCGCCCAGCAGGAACCGCACAGACCCGCCGGTTCAATGACCGGCTGGTGGCAGATGAGGCATCGGGGCGGTGCCACGAAATCGATGGTGCCGCGCCAGAACTTGCGCAGCAGATGCCGGCCTTGTTCCCGAACCGCCCCGTCCATGGCAGGTAAGCTAGCACAGGCTTGCGAAATCCGGTATCGCCTGGCGCCATGACCGAGCCCCCGCCGCAATTGTTCGACCGCGCCCTCTATGCCGCGCGGATTGCGCGTGCCCACCGCACCGGACCCGACATATTGTCGCGCACCATTGCCGCGGAGTTCGCCGGGAGGTTCGAACTCATCGCCCGCAAATTCGGCAAGACCGTGGTCATCGCCCCTGATCCCGAACCGATCGCGGCTGTGCTGGGGGACAGTGGCAAGGCCGCGGAGGTGGCCGTGCTCGAACCCTCGACCGATGAGCATCTGCCGCTCGCCGCCGAAAGTCTCGATGCCGTCTTCAGCATTCTCGATCTCCAGACGATCAACGATGTTCCGGGCGCGCTGGTGCAGATGCGCCGGGCGCTGAGACCGGACGGGCTCTTCCTCGCCTGCCTCTTCGCCGGCGACACGCTGACCGAGCTGCGCCAGTCCTGGCTCGAGGCGGAAGCGCGCCTGACCGGCGGCGCCTCCCCGCGCGTCGCACCGATGATCGATGTGCGCGAACTGGGCTCACTCTTGCAGCGGGCGGGCTTCGCCCTTCCGGTGGCCGATCTCGACCGCACCATCGTGCGCTACGCCGATGCCATAGCGCTTATCCATGAAATCCATGCCCTCGGCCTGTCCAACGTGCTCACGGGCCGCTCGCGCAGGCCCGTGACCAAGGCGCTTTTGAACGAGGCGGCGGCCATCTATCAGCGCCGCTTCGCCGATACCGACGGCCGCATCCGCGCCACCGTCGAAGTGGCCTGGGCCACCGCCTGGGCGCCGCATGAAAGCCAGCAGCAGCCCTTGAAGCCCGGCAGTGCAAAAATGCGGCTCGCCGATGCCCTCAAGACCGGCGAGACGAAGCTAACACCTAAGCAGCGCGGCGGGACAGACGCGATACGAACGCCGTGTGGGTGATCGACACCGTCGTCCCGTGCGGATCCATAAAAACTTCGACGCGGGCATCAAGCTGCTTGGCCAGCGCTTCGATGATGGCCGTGCCGAGCCCGGGATGTGCCTTGTCCATCTGGCCCGCCGGCCTGCCAATTCCGTTGTCGGAAACCGTAAGTCTCCAGTTCGGTTCCGCCAGG
>JANMQB010000434.1:0-8403 GCA_031370155.1 Hyphomicrobiales bacterium
CTCATCCGGCCGTTGGCCACCTTCTCCCCGCACTCCGTGCAGGGAGAAGGGGCGGTTCCTGGATCGCCGGTGCATGATGCAAAGCGGATAAGCGTACTTTCGCGGATGACGGCTTGACATGATCCGTCCGCCGCCATTCGGCACCGGGCAGCGCATCGGGCTTTTTGGCGGCTCATTCAATCCGGCCCACCGCGGTCATTACATGGTGGCGCTGTTTGCGCTCAAGCGGCTCAGGCTCGACTGGGTGTGGTGGCTGGTGTCGCCGCAGAACCCTCTCAAGGATCCGCGCGAGACCGGCGAATATGCCGGGCGCCTGGCCTTTACCCGCCGCATTGCGCGGCATCCGCGCTTCATCGTCACCGATCTCGAAAAGCAGATCGGCTCGCGCACCACCGCGCAAACCCTCGTGGCGCTGGCGCCGGCGCTGCGGCGAGCGAAATTCGTTTGGATCATGGGCGCCGACAGCCTCGCCAATCTTCACTATTGGAACGATTGGACCGAGATTCCCGAAACCCTGCCGCTCGCCGTCCTGGCCCGGCCCGGCTATTCGATCCGGGCGCTTTCGGGCCGCGCCGCCATCCGCTACGCTCAGTCAAGATTGCCTGCGGCGGTGGCCGCCAACCTGCCTGGAAGCAGGCCTCCCGCCTGGGTTTTCCTGCCTATGCCGTTGCGTCCGGAGAGTTCGACGGCAATCCGCCGCAACCGGACTTAACCCGCCGCATACCCCCTCGCATGCTTTTGCTTGAACTAACTCACGCGTCATCCTACTCTCATGCTGTCGTCGCCTGAATCCAAAGGGACAAGACCAGCAGTCTGATGCAGACCTGCCTTTTGAAAGAGGACACCACCCCTGAAAGCACCAGTGAAGAAGACCGCTGCGCGTAAAAGCACAGCGAAGCCGAAGCTCGTCGCGAAGCGCGAGCCGAAGGGCGCCAAGTCCGGCCTTCTCAATACCATCCTCGCCCAGCTGGGCGATGCCAAGGCCGAGGAAATCGTCACCATCGATCTTAACGGAAAGGCCGCGATCGCCGATAACATGGTGGTCGCCTCGGGCCGTTCCGGCCGTCATGTCGGGGCCATTGCCGATCAACTTATCGAGAAGCTGAAGCAAGCTGGCCGCAAGGGTCTGCGGGTTGAAGGCATGCCCCAGTGCGACTGGGTGCTGGTCGATGCCGGCGACGTGGTGGTGCATGTCTTCCGCCCCGAGGTGCGGAGCTTCTACAATCTCGAGAAGCTGTGGTCCGAGCACGCGCCGCAAGAACGCATCGCCGTTTAGGCCATGCGCATCTCGGTCCTCGCGGTGGGCCGCCTCAAGGCGGGTCCCGAAAAGACCTTGACCGAGGACTATCTGACCCGCCTCAAGGGCTTGGGCCGCAAGGCCGGGGTGAGCCGTATCGCGGTCAGCGAATTCGCCGAATCCCGGGCCCAGACCGCGGGTCAACGTCAAAGCGAAGATGCCCGGATGCTGTGGGGCGCGGTCCCGGCAAAGGCCTTCACCATCATTCTCGATGAGCGCGGCAAGCCCATGGCCAGCGAAGCCTTTGCCCACGTGCTCCGCCGCCATATCGAAGCGGGCACCCCGGAGCTTGCATTCTTGATCGGCGGTCCCGACGGCCATGCGCCCGAAACCCGCCAGCGGGCGGGGTTGCTTCTCTCCTTCGGACCCATGACCTGGCCGCACCGGCTGGCGCGGGTGATGTTGTGCGAACAAATTTACCGGGCAGTCACCATTATGGTCAATCATCCCTACCACCGGCCCTGAGTCGAACATCCGGAGGCCGCAATTCGGACAACCGCCCTGCCTAATTCCCAATGACGATGATCCGAGCCCACGGCCTTAGGCTAACCGCTGCAACCGCCATGCTCCTGCTGGCGGCAGCGGCGGCGCGCGCCGGCGTGACGACGCCACCGGAGCGGGAACTCGGCACCGTCGAGCAGCAGCTCGAATTTTCCAAGGCGCTCCAGGAGCGCATTGCCGCCGAAGTCGAAGCCGCACTCGCCGAACAGGAAGAGGTGGCGCAACGGCTGGTGCTCATCGCCCGCGACATTCAGTCCCGCGAGGCGGCGATTGCCGCCGCCGAAGCGCGTATTCTCAGACTCAACAAGGAAGCCATCGTCATCCGCGCCGGCCTCGCCGAGAAACAGGATGTGATCGCCGAACTCCTGGCCGGCCTGCAACGGCTGGAGCAGAATCCGCCGCCCGCTCTGGTGGTTGAGCCCGGCGACGTGCTCGCCGCGCTGCGCGGCGCCATGATGTTCGGCACCATCGTGCCCGAACTGCGCGGCGAGGCCGAGGAACTGGCCCGCAAACTTGCCAGCCTCGAACGCATCGCCACCATTGTCGCGGCGGAAAAGCAATCGATCCGCCGGGAGATTGCGGCGCTCGAAGCATCCCAGGCCCAGGTCCGCAGCTTTGCCGAGCGCAAGCGGTTGCTTGCTGCGGCTGGCAATGGCCGCCTCGGACAGGAGAAGGACCGGGCCGCCGAACTGGCCTCCAAGGCCAGGACGCTGAAGCAGCTCATCGACGGGCTGGCCGCCGAGCGCCGCCGCGCCGAAGCCGAACTTGCCAAGAAGGCCGCGGCCGAAGAGCGCGAGAGGCGCCGCCAGGAAGCGGCATTGCGCCAGCCGGATATTGCATTTTCCAAGGCACACGGCCGCCTCGACTATCCGGCCCAGGGCCGCATACTCAAGCGCTTCGGCGACGATGACGGGCTGGGCGGCACCATTCCCGGGCTGGCGGTGGCCACCCGCGATGGCGCCCAGGTGACGGCGCCGGCGGCTGGCAGCGTCGAATTTTCCGGGCCCTTTCGCTCCTACGGCCAGCTTTTGATATTGAATGCCGGCGGCGGCTACCGTATTTTGCTGGCCGGCATGAGCGATATCAGCGCCGCAATGGGCGATTTTGTCAGGGCTGGCGAACCGGTCGGTACGATGGGAACCGGGCCGTCTTCGGCAACACTTCTCGGTGAACAGGTTCAGGACGGCAGCCCGGTGCTGTATATAGAATTCCGGAAAAACGGCGAAACAATCGATTCGGCCCCCTGGTGGATCGGCGGCACAAAAGAGGCACGTGGATGACAATGACAAAGAAATTGCACGGATTGGGTTTGGTTCTGGCGGGCGCGGTATCTGCAACCGTCCTGTGGCATGCCTTCGGCGCGGCCACAGCGGCGTCCAATGCCGATACCTACAAGCAGCTCAACCTGTTCGGCGACGTGTTCGACCGGGTGCGCGCCGACTATGTCGAGGAGCCCGACGAATCGAAGATGATCGAGGCGGCGATCAACGGCATGCTGGCCTCGCTCGATCCGCATTCGAGTTATATGGACGCCAAGCGCTTCCAGGAAATGAGCGTCCAGACCAAGGGCGAATTCGGCGGCCTCGGCATCGAGGTGTCGATGGAAAACGGCTTGGTCAAGGTGGTCTCACCCATCGACGACACACCCGCCGACCGCGCCGGCATCATGGCCAACGATCTCATCGTCAAGCTCGACGGCGAGCAGGTGCAGGGGCTGACCCTCAATGAAGCCGTGGAAAAGATGCGCGGGCCGGTGAACACGCCGATCACGCTGACCATCCAGCGTCCGGGCCGCGAGCCCTTCGATGTCAAGCTGGTGCGCGACCGCATCCGCGTGCAATCGGTGAAATACACGATCGAGGCCGATGACATCGCCTATATCCGCATCAGCTCCTTCACCGAACAGACCCAGGAAGGCCTCGACAAGGCGCTGACCGAAGTCAAGAACAAGCTCGGCGGCAAGGTGAAGGGCTTCATCGTCGATCTGCGCAACAATCCCGGCGGCCTGCTCGACCAGGCGATCTCGGTATCGGATACTTTCCTCGACCGGGGCGAAGTGGTTTCGACCCGCGGCCGTCGCGCCGACGAAACCCAGCGCTTCGGCGCCCAGAAGGGCGATTCCGCCGACGGCAAGCCGGTGGTGATCCTGATCAACGGCGGCTCGGCCTCGGCCTCGGAAATCGTGGCCGGCGCACTGCAGGACCACAAGCGGGCGACGATCATCGGGACACGGAGCTTCGGCAAGGGCTCGGTGCAGACCATCATTCCGCTGGGCAGCCAGGGGGCGCTGCGCCTCACCACGGCGCGCTACTACACCCCCGCCGGCCGTTCGATCCAGGCCAAGGGCATCGACGCCGACATCCTGATCGAGCAGGAATTGCCGCCGGAACTCAAGGGCAAGGACGTCGCGACCGAGGGCGAAGCGAGCCTCAGGGGCCATCTCACGAATGACACCGGTGGCGAAGAGGGCGGCGGTTCCTCGGCCTATGTGCCCGACGACAAGGCCAAGGACATGCAGCTCAAGGCGGCGATCGACCTGCTGCACGGCATCAAGGTCGTCTCCAACGTCAAGCCGAAGGACGAAAAGCCGGGCGCCGGCGCGGACGGCGGCACGACCGCCAATTGAGGCGGCGGGCGTCACGGTTAACAGGCCGTTAACGGTTCACTCGCCAGATTGAACTGACGACGAATCACGGGCCAGCAGCAGAACCATGCGCCGCGACGAATTGCGCCAGCCGTTACGCAAGCGGACACTCTCCGAACGCCTGTGGGCGAAGCGGCCAGGCTCGCTTGCCACGGCATCGGCCCTGGCGCTCGCCGGCTATTTGGCACTGGGCCTGTGGTTGGCGCGCGCGCCCTATCCCTTTACCGGCGAGCCGGTCGTCATCGCGGCAATTCCGCCGGCCGAGGAGGTTCAGACCTCCTCGATCTCGGCAGCCGAAGAATCACCCGTGCAAGCGGAGGCGCCGGAGGAGACCGAGATCGCCGTCGAGCCGGAAGTGCCGGTGATGATCAACGGCTATGACGAGGCCAATATCGTTGTTCCAGGCCACCGGGCGCTGAAGCCGGCGCCGATCGATGCGCTGGTCGAGATCAGCACGCAGGGCCAGTTGCCGCGTATCGGGCCCGGCGGCAAGAAGCCGTCTGAGGCCTATGCGCGCGCCACACCGATGGGCATTCTGACATCCGACCGGCCGAAGATCGCCATTCTATTGGGCGGCATGGGCCTCAACGCCAAGCTCACCCAGCAGGCCGGCAAGGAATTGCCGGGCGACATCAGTTTCGCCTTCGCGCCCTATGGCAAGGACCTGCAGTTCCAGGTGGACAAGGCCCGCGCCCAGGGCCACGAGGTGTTGCTGCAGTTGCCGATGGAACCCGTCGGCTACCCGGCGAAGAATCCGGGACCGCGCACGTTGCTCGCCGATGCCGGCGAAGCGGAAAACCGCGAGGCGCTCCACTGGCACATGAGCCGCTTCGCCGGCTACACCGGCATCACCAATTTCATGGGCGGACGCTTCCTGACCGTGCCGAAATCCTTGAAACCCGTGCTCGCCGAACTGAAAAAGCGTGGCCTCGTTTTCCTCGAGGATGCCACCGTGCCGCTGAGTTCGACCGAGGCCGTCGCCAAGGCCACGGGCCTGCCATCGCGCCGCGCCCACATCGTCATCGATGCCGATCCGGACCCCGCGAGCATCGCCGCCGCCCTGCAGCAGCTCGAAACCGAGGCCCAGACCAACGGCATCGCGATCGGCACGGGTGCCGGGCTCGAGGTCACCATCGATGCCATCTCCGAATGGGCCAAGCAGCTCGAGGACAAAGGCATTCTGCTCGTGCCCGTCAGCGCGGTCTACAAGGGCCGCATGAGTTGATGACGGCGAAGCCCGAGATCGCCGCCTACCGCCCTTGCGTTGGCGTCATGCTCCTCAATCGCGACGGACTTGCCTGGATCGGGCGGCGCCACGACAAGCCGAACGACGAAGGCAAGGGCCAGTGGTGGCAGATGCCGCAGGGCGGCATCGACGCCGATGAAGACCCGCGCGTGACCGCGCTCCGCGAGCTTGCCGAGGAAACCGCCATTAAGTCCGTGGAGATCGTCGCCGAGGCGCCGGGCTGGTATAATTACGATCTTCCCGATCACCTGATCGGCAAGTCGTGGAACGGCAAATATCGCGGCCAGACGCAGAAGTGGTTCGCGCTGCGCTTTCTCGGCGAGGACAGCGAGATCGATCTGGCGCCGCCCGGCCACAAACAGGAATTCGACCAGTGGCGCTGGGCCAGGATGGACGAGATCGTCGATCTGATCGTTCCCTTCAAGCGTGGCGTCTATGAGCGGGTGATCGCCGCCTTCCGGCATCTTGGCGCGTGAGCATCGCGCACATCCTTCATCAAGCATAACTGAGGAATGCATTGACATCGGGCGAACGAGCGTCCATATCACGCCCATCGCTATCGGCCCTCAAAAAGAATACGTGAGGCGCACATCCAAAGTGCTGCCGTTCCGGCCGCGGCGAAATTCCTGAACATTCCTTTCACGTGGGAAAGTTTGAGCGCTTGGCCAGGCCAATTCGCGATTCCCGCGTATGGCCGATTCGGACATGTCAGGCGCTTCCCCCACCGTTCCGAACGAAAGATAAAGAACTTGAATTCCTTTAACCAACTCAACCTGTCTGAGCCCATTCTCAAGGCGCTCGCCGCCGAAGGCTACGACAAACCCACTCCCATTCAGGTCCGCGCCATTCCCGAACTGATGGCGGGCCGCGATCTTCTCGGCATCGCCCAGACCGGCACCGGCAAGACGGCGGCCTTCGCGCTGCCCATTCTCGAGCGGCTGGCGAAGAAGACCGAGCGGCCGGCCCGCGGCACCGCCCGCGCCCTCATTCTCACTCCCACCCGCGAGCTTGCCGCCCAGATCGGCGAGAGCTTCAAGACCTATGGCCGCAACATGAAAGTGACGCGCGCCGTGGTCTACGGCGGCGTATCGATCGGCAAACAGATCGATATCCTGCGCGGCGGCGTCGATGTTCTGGTGGCGACACCCGGCCGTCTCGTCGATCTGATCGAGCGCCGCGCCGTGACGCTGTCCAAGGTCGAGATTTTCGTCCTCGATGAGGTCGACCGGATGCTCGATCTGGGCTTCATCCATGACATCCGCAAGCTCACCGCCATGTTGCCGAAGGAGCGGCAGAACCTGTTCTTTTCGGCTACCATGCCGAAGGAGATCGCCGGCCTTGCCGATGGGCTCCTGAGGAACCCGGTCCGCGTCGAAGTGGCCCCCGGGGCGACCACTGTCGAACGCGTCAACCAGCACGTCATCCATGTCGAACCGTCGCAAAAGTTGAAAGTCCTGGCCGATCTCTTGAAGGACAATAACATGACGCGCACCTTGGTGTTTACCCGCACCAAGCACGGCGCCGACAAGGTGATGAAGGGACTTTCGGCGGCGGGCTTCACGGCTTCCGCCATTCATGGCAACAAGTCGCAGGCCAACCGCGAGCGCGCCCTCGCCGGCTTCAAGGCGGGCAAGATTCTGGTGCTGGTCGCGACCGATATCGCGGCGCGCGGCATCGACGTCGATGGCGTCAGCCATGTGGTCAACTACGATCTGCCGCATGTGCCGGAGAGCTATGTGCACCGTATCGGCCGCACCGCGCGGGCGGGCGCCGAGGGCACGGCGATTGCCTTCTGCACGCCGGAAGACCGCTCGCTGCTGCGCGACATCGAACGCACCATCCGCCAGTCCGTACCGGTGATGCAGCATGCAATGGGCCTTGCCCATGTGCCCACCGGCGAGCCGTCGCGCTATCGTGCCCCTCAGGGCGGCAGGCGCCCCGCCCAGCACGGCAAAGGCAATGGCGGCGGTCACAACCGCAACCATGGCGGCGGCAGCAAGCCGGGGGGCGGCGCCAATGCGCCCAAGCGCCACGGCAATGGCGGCGGCAAGCCCTCTTGGATGAAGGAAGTCGGCAACAAGGGCGGCCACAGCAACGGCCGGGCCGTCAGGTTCGGCGAGTAGTAAACTTCTCTGTTGCCCGGCCGCGGCATCGCCCGTTCCGCCCGTCATCCCGGCGAAAGCCGGGACCCCCTGAGCGATTTCCGGCGGCAGTGTGCCGACATAACGCGCTCAATAGACCCCGGCTTTCGCCGGGGTGACGGAAGAGAGTGGAATCGGCCTTGCCGTCCGCAATGAAACAAAAAGCCTGCGAGCCATCGCGGGCTTTTTCACTTCGTTGGAGAAGTTTCTTACGGACGACCGCTCAACGAGAACCACTTGCTGCTCCAGAACCGCAAGACAACGGGACCCAGAAAATTGTCTTCAGGGATATAGCCGACTTGCTCCAGATAACGGCTATCCTGGGAATTGTCGCGATTGTCCCCCAGGACGAAATAGTGGCCGGGCGGCACCGCATATTCCATGGTGTTGTCCCCGGAACCCGCAGGTTCGGTGTCGAGCACTCGATACTGCACCCCGTTAGGCAGAGTCTCGATATATTGGGGCACGGGCCTGCCGCCGCCTTCGCCGTCCGGGTCGACGAAGTCCGCGATGCGCTCCTTCTTCACTGCGGCCCCGTTGATGTGGAGCACGCCGCTGCGCATCTGGATGCGGT
>JANMQB010000443.1:0-2526 GCA_031370155.1 Hyphomicrobiales bacterium
GCGTGCATTGCATGTGTCAGCCGCTCAGGCGCGAGGCGGCGTGACCGTAATATATTGATGTTACGATATTATTTGAAGTATTGGCGACTAACATAAATTGCGCAACTTGCGTAATTATTGTAATTCGTGTATGTTAGCATCTGTTTCCAACATCGAGGCCGCCATGGTCAAATCCAAAGCCGTCCCTGCCGCCGAATTTACCCGCAATTTCGGCCATTACCGGATGCTCGCCCAGAAGGGCGCCGTTCCCGTCACCAGCCACGGGCACATCACCGGCTATTTCGTGCCCCCCGATGAATATGAGGAGTTCGCGCGGTTCCGGGCGCAGCGGCACAGTTTTGCGACCGTCGATCTCCCCGAGGATAAAATCCGCGCCATCGCCGCCAGCCGCGTGGACAGCCGCCACGATCATCTCAACGCCCTTCTCGATCCCAAATAGAAGGCCGGCATGGGAATTCCGACGCCTGAGCCGGGCCTTGTTCTGAATTACGCCTACCTCTGGCACGACGAACATCGCGCCGGCCGCGAGGAAGGCCGCAAGGACCGCCCGAGCGTGATCGTGCTTAGCACCACATGCGAAGCGGATCAGGCGGTCATTGTCACCGTCCTGCCGATCACCCATGCCGCGCAAGGGGATTCCAAGAGTGCGGTGGAAATACCGCGCGCCATCAAACGCCACCTCGGTCTCGACGATGCGCGCTCGTGGATCATCATCGCCGAAGGCAATGAATTCGTGTGGCCTGGCTACGATCTAAAAAAGGTGCCTAACACGGATGCCTACGAATTCGGCATCCTTCCGCCACGTTTCTTCAACCAGGTGCGCGACGCATTCGTCGCCTTTAACAAGGCGGGGCAATCGACATCAACACCCCGGTCGTAAGCAGGATGCAAATGATGGCGTGGTTGAAGGTGAAGGCGAAAGCCGCTGCGCCGTGAAGCGGCCTGACGTTCAAGTCATCGGTGCCGGTCCATCGGGGCTCATGGCAGCGGAGGTGCTCGCAAGCGGCGGCGCCTGCGTTACGATTCATGATCACATGGCGGCGCCGGCCCGCAAATTCCTGCTGGCGGGGCGCGGCGGGCTCAATCTCACGCACTCCGAACCGCTCGAGGCTTTGCTCGAACGCTATGGCGACGCGAAGGGCTTTCTCGAACCCGCCATCCGGGCCTTTCCGCCGCAAGCGCTGATCGCCTGGTGCAACGGGCTTGGCATTGAAACTTTCGTGGGCTCGTCGGGCCGGGTATTTCCGAAGCAGATGAAGGCCTCGCCATTGCTGCGCGCCTGGCTCAAGCGGCTCGATGGCCTTGGCGTGAAATTGCACACCCGCAGCCGCTGGCAGGGCTTCGACGAAAAGCCCACGGTCCTCGCCATGGGCGGGGCGAGCTGGCCGCATCTCGGCTCCGACGCCCAATGGGTGCCGATCCTTCAGGCGGCCGGCATCGCGGTCAATCCGTTCAAGCCGGCCAACAGCCGCTTTCTGGTGAACTGGTCCAAGGTGTTCCGCGAGCGCTTTGCCGGAACGCCGGTCAAGAATGTGGCGCTCGCCTATGCGGGGCACCGGGTGCGCGGCGAGGTGATGATTTCCAGCGAAGGCATCGAGGGCGGCGCCATCTATGCGCTGTCGCGCGGCATGCGTGAAGTTCCGGGTCATCCCCTGCATATCGATCTGCGCCCCGATCTGACTGTCGAGGCGCTCGCCGCCAGGCTGGCGCGGCCGCGCGGCAAGGACACGCAAACAAATTATTTGCGCAAGGCGGCGGGTCTTTCGCCGGTTGCCATTTCCCTGCTGCGCGAGACGGGCGCCGCGGCGGATGCGGCCGGCATCAAGGCGGTGCCGGTGCAGATCCTGCGGCCCGCCGGAATCGCCCGGGCCATTTCATCGGCCGGCGGCATCGCGCGGGAGGAAGTGGACGAGAATTTCCAGCTCCGCAAGCGTCCAGGCACCTATGCGGTGGGCGAAATGCTCGACTGGGAGGCGCCCACCGGCGGCTATCTGCTGCAGGCCTGTTTCTCGACCGCGGTGGCGGCGGCCACGGCCTTGCTGGCGGGGCGATAAGTAGTAAGAAGTAGCGCGAAATCGTCCGCGAGGCGCTGCGTCAGTGGCAGGCCGGCCGGCACATGAAAGAGGAAGAAATCCGCCTGGCGCAGAAACCGATTGAGGATGGCCGCGACAGCGGCAGCGCGGGCGACGCCGATTTCAATGCGCTGAAAGAGGAAGCCCGGCTAGCGCATGTCCGCTTTTCATTGAAACGCGCGTACCTATCCTTCTCCACGGCTTTGCCGTGGGGAAGGTGGCAGTCGCGCAGCGACTGACGGATGGGGCCTTTTAACCGCTCAAGAGAAAGTCCCCATCCGTCACGCGCGGAAAGCCGCGCGCGCCACCTTCCCCGCCCTTCGGGCGGAGAAGGATAAGGACATCGATTGCAGGCGATTCAATCGCGAGCGAATTCGCTCTAGGCGGTCTTGACGCGCTTGAGGCCATTCCATAGGGCGAAGGCGGCGCCCGAGAGCAGCACCTCGACATAGCG
>JANMQB010000448.1:0-3792 GCA_031370155.1 Hyphomicrobiales bacterium
ACATGGCGCGGGTGGGCGCGCCATTGCTGTTCACATGGGTGAGATAGCGCGGCAGCCAGCCGTCCTTGGAACCCTGATAGAGGGTGCGCGAGGAACCGGCCATGGCGGTCATGATCGCCAGGAACAAGGCGAGGACCATCAGGATCACGAAAATCTGGGTAATGACCTTGCCGCCGCCCACCATGTTGCCAAGCGCTTCGCCAATGCCGGTGCCGTCGACGATGCCCGGCGCCAGCATGCCGGCATGGCCGAGAACGCCCTGGAAGGAGAAGGGCACGAGGAAGAAGAACAGGCAACAGAGAAGGCCGGAATAAAAGATGGCCTTGAAAGTGTCGGTCTTGGGGTTCCTGAACTCGCGGGTGTAGCACACCGCCGTCTCGAAGGCGTAGGTCGACCAAGCGGCGATATAGAGACCGCCGAGAAACAGGGTCCAGCCGCCCAACGACCAGGTGCCATCGATGCCGGAGTAGGCGGCGGTCGGCGGCACGAGCCCGGTGACGTTGGCGCTGTCGATAGCGCCGGTGAGGATGGGCACGAGACCCACCAGCAACAGCGGCACCAGCACGACGATGGCCAGCCATTTCTGGGCGGTTGCCGTCGAGGCGATGCCGCGATGCTGAATCCAGAACATGATCAGCATCAGAATTGCGCCGATCACGAAGACGGTGTTGAAACGCATGACGCCGAGACCGGGAATGGTGATGCCCACAAGTTCCCAGGTGCGGATCGCCGGAGTGAGTGCCGCAACCGCATCGCCCGGCAGCAGGGCGGCAATGGCATCCTGCGCGGTCTTGCCGGCATTGGCCGCCAGCCACTCGGTGACTCTCGCATCGTCAGATGCGATCGAGGCCGCGTTGGCGGCGATCCAATCGATTACGGCCTGGCTGTCGGCCGCCGGAATCGGGAACAGAGCATTGAGGATATAGCCGGCCGCAATGGCGCAGCCCAGCGACAAGACCGGGCTCCAGGCGAACCAGTTGCACCACACCGAGAGCGGCGCAATGAACTTGGAATAACGCAGCCACGCGGTGGCGCCATAGACCGAGGCGCCGCCCGATTTGTTGCCGAACATGCCGGCGATCTCGGCATAGGTGAAGGACTGCAGGAAGCCCATGATCATCGAAATGATCCAGACCAGGAAGGCGAGCTTGCCGGTGGTGCCGGCAATACCGCCGATCGAGAACAGCACCAGCGGCGGCACACCGGCCGCCACCCAGAAGGCGCCCTTCCAGTCGAGTGCGCGGACGAGTTCGCCCGAGCCTTGCTGATTAGCCATAGACTTTTCCTCCGAAGATTGTTGTGTCATGCGGAATGGGAGGGCGGGAGGCCCTGGTTTCCGGCTCTCCCCCTGCCTTCATGATCCACGCCAAGCCGGATGTATCTCCGGTTTCAAGCATGCTCGGCCCCCTATGCCCTTCCCCGGGGCATGGGCGGATAGTGCGATCAGATAAGAGTCGGGTCAAGTGGTATGAATTTGGGCGAAAATGGTCAAGAAACCGCCTTGTGATAACCGCCACGCCAGAATACCAGGGGCTTGCCCTTGGGGTCGTGATCGAAATTGATCACTTCGCCCACGAAGATCACATGATCGCCGCCTTGGTAGGTATAGGCGGTCTTGCACTCGAAAATCGCCAGGGCGTTGGGCAGGATCGGGCAGCCGGTTTCCCAGGTCTCGTAATCGATGCCATGGAATTTGTCGCCCAGCGACTTGGAAAAGCGGCTGGACAGCTCTTCCTGGCCCTCGCGCAGCACATTGACGGCGAAATGATCGCAGCCAAGATAGGTCTTGAAACTATAGGCGCTGCGCGACAGGCTCCACAGCACCAGCGGCGGCTCAAGCGAGACGGAATTGAACGAGTTCGCGGTATTGCCGACAAGCTCGCCCTTGGGACCGCGGGCGGTAATGACCGTGACGCCGGTGGCGAAAGTGCCGAGGGCGGAGCGGAAGGCGCGGGTATCTGTTGGCTGCGGCATGGGGTGGTTTTAGCAGAATGGTTCCCCAAGACGAGACTCAAACCAATTCCGACCAATTGCCAACCATTGTTGATTTCATGGTCGAAGGGGCTTAGGTTGCCGGGTCATGAACGAAATCCCGCGCCCCTCGCCTTTCATACCGGCGCCCCGGGGGAGCATTATCTTGCGGCCCGGCATCAGGACCCTGCCGCTGGGCACGGAGCGCTACCGGATCGCCGGCGGCGGATCGCTGGTGGTTCAGGTGAAGGCTGGCGATGAGATCACGGTCACCGATATCGAAGGGCTGCAGGCCTGCGAGCTGGTAACGGCAGGCAGCGACGGGCGCATCGATGCGAGGCTGCTCGGGGTGTGCGCCAATTCGAAGGCCGAAGGCCTCAAGGCGATGCTGGCAGACGGTGGCGCCACCGCCACGGCGTTGGCCAGACGCGGCATCGGTCTCGGCCAGGCGGAAGCCCTGCGCATTTTCGGGGCCGATTCGAAGCCGGGCGCCAAGGCCTCATTCAAGATCGCGCGCGACGGGGTGCTGATCGTTGCGGCGCCCGGCGGCGTCATGGATGCGGAGCTGCAGGACACGGCGACCAATCTGGAGCTTGTCATCCGCCGCGCCGTGCCGCTTATGGACAAGAACGAGCAGCCGCTGCCGGAGCCGCTTGCCGATCCATCGCAGGACATCCGCATCAGGGCGGCCACCGCCCAGGCCTATGTGGTGAAGGCCGGAGAATTCATCCAGGTGATCGACGTGGCCGGCCGTCAATGCACGGATTTTCAGTGCTTCTCGGCGCGCAAGCTCGACAAGGGCGTCGAGAATGCACTCGACGCCACTATCTCGCGCACCTTGACCGGCCGGAGCTATCCAACGCCCGGCCTGCCGTCGAAGGCCTTCGGGCGGGATTTCGAACCGCTGATCGAAATCGTCCAGGATACGGTGGGCCGCCACGATGCCTTCGCCACCGCCTGCAACAGCCGCTATTACGACGACATGGGCTATCCGGGGCATGTGAACTGCAGCGAGAACTTCAACGCCGCGCTGGCGCCCTACGGCATCGCCCGCCGCAAGGGCTGGGAGGCGATCAACTACTTTTACAATACCGGCATCGACGCCCATAACCAGCTCTACCTCGACGAGCCATGGTCGAGGCCCGGCGACTATGTATTGATGAAGGCGCTGACCGACCTCGTCTGCGTCTCCTCCTCGTGCCCCGACGATATCGACGCGGCCAATGGCTGGGACCCGACCGACATCCATGTCCGCACCTATTCGTCATCCGAAAAATTCTCCAGAGCGGTGGCCACTCGCATGACACCCGACGCTGACGCCAAACTCACCCGCGAAACCGCCTTCCATCCGCGCCTCTCGCAGATGACGCGGAACTACAACGAATACCGCGGCTACTGGTTACCCACCCGCTTCAACAACGCCAATGCCATCGACGAATATTGGGCCTGCCGCGAACGCGTGGCGGTGATGGACTTGTCGCCCTTGCGCAAATTCGAAGTGACAGGGCCCGATGCCGAGGCGCTGTTGCAATACTGCATGACGCGCGACATCAGGAAATTGTCGCCGGGCCAGGTGGTCTATACGGCCATGTGCTACGAGCACGGCGGCATGATCGACGACGGCACCGTGTTCAGCCTGGCGCAAAACAATTTCCGCTGGATCGGCGGCGACGACTTCTCCGGCATCTGGCTGCGCCAGCAGGCCGAGAAGCTGGGCTTTGCCGCTTGGGTGCGCTCGTCGACCGACCAGATGCACAATATCGCGGTGCAGGGGCCGAAAGCCCGCGAGCTTCTCAAGGAGATCGTGTGGACGGCTCCGGC
>JANMQB010000031.1:0-1696 GCA_031370155.1 Hyphomicrobiales bacterium
TCCTGGTGCTCGACGAGCCGGTGCAGGCCGTCGATTTCATCGGCGAGACCAGGCTCTACGAACTGATCTCGGAGATCCGCCGCCGCCACGGCTGCGGCATTCTCATGGTCAGCCACGATCTCCACATGGTGATGGCCGAGAGCGATCATGTCGTCTGCCTCAATGGCCAGGTCTGCTGCGAAGGCGGCCCGGAGAAGGTGCAGCGGGACCCGGAATTCGCCAGACTGTTCGGCCCGTCGGCGGCCAAGATGATCGCCGCCTACACCCACCACCACGACCACGATCATGAGTCGCATGATCATCACCACTGAAAGAATGTCATCCTCGTCCCCGGACTTACATTTCCCTCCCCCTTGCGGGGAGGGATTAAGGGTGGGGGTCGCTCCGGCGTCACCACCAGACCCCCACCCCTAGCCCCTCCCCACAAGGGGGAAGGGGAATTCGAATCTGAGGAAAGCGCAACAAGAATGCTCGACATGCTGTCCGAACCCTTCTTCAGGCGCGCCCTGCTGGCGGGAATCGGCGTGGCGCTGGTGGCGGGGCCCATCGGCTGCTTCATCGTCTGGCGGCGCATGGCCTATTTCGGCGAAACGCTAGCCCATTCGGGCCTCCTGGCGTGGGGCTCGGCCTCATGTTCGGCTTCAGCCTGACACTCGGTGCCGCCGCCACCGCGGTCGCCGTAGCCCTTCTGCTGCTTCTCCTGCGCCGCCAGCGCCAGCTTGCCACCGACACGCTGCTTGGCATTCTGTCGCACACCTCGCTGGCGGCGGGCCTCATCACCGTCGGTCTCGTCGCCGGCGCCAGCGCCGATCGCATGGACTTGCTGTTCGGCGACGTGCTCACCGTCTCTACCCGGGACGTGGCGATCGTCTGGATTGGCGCCGCCGCCGTCCTCGCGGTTCTCGCCTTTCTGTGGCGCGATCTCATCGCAATTTCCGTGCATGAGGAACTGGCCAAGGCCGAAGGCGTCAAGGTCTGGCGTGTCGAGTTGGGCTTCATCCTGCTGATCGCGCTCCTGACCGCCATCTCCATGAAGATCGTCGGCCTCCTGCTGATCACCGCGCTCCTGGTCATTCCCGCCGCCGCCGCCCGCCGCCTGTCGGCGACGCCCGAGCGCATGGCGCTGATCTCCGCGGCGCTCGCGGGCCTTGCCGTCATCGGCGGACTGATGCTTTCGGCCTTCGCTAACACCGTATCCGGCCCCTCCGTCGTTCTCGCCGCAGGCCTGCTCTTTATCTTGACGCTGACGATCCCGCAGACCAATTAGGGCGGAGATGACCTATTCAGCCATTCATCCGCGGCGCCCCTCCGCCGCCGTTACCATCGGCAATCTCGTGATCGGCGGCGGCGCCCCCATCGCCGTGCAGTCGATGACCAACACCGACACGGCAGATGCCGAGGCAACCGCCCGCCAGACGGCGGAACTAGCCCACGCCGGTTCCGAACTGGTACGCGTGACCGTCGACCGCGACGAAGCGGCCCGCGCCGTCCCCCATATCCGCGACAAGCTCGACCGCATGGGAGTGGCCGTGCCCCTCATCGGCGATTTCCACTACAACGGCCACACGCTGCTCGCCGAGCATCCGGCCTGCGCCGAAGCGCTCGCCAAGTACCGCATCAATCCCGGCAATGTCGGCTTCAAGGCGAAGAAGGACCGCAATTTCTCGATGATGATCGAGACGGCGCTGAAATTCGA